>JBNMOP010000013.1:0-43890 GCA_051275005.1 Gammaproteobacteria bacterium
CATAAATCCGATTAGATTAAATTTCATTAATCAATCAGTAACAATTAAAGACAAAACAATTCTGGATGTAGGGTGTGGTGGAGGTTTGCTTTGTGAAGCTATGGCAAATCAATCTGGCCATATAACAGGAATTGATATTAGCAGTGAACTAATACGTGTTGCTCAAAACCACGCAAGCAAGAACTCTTTAGATATTGATTACAAAATATCGACAATAGAGAGTCTAAAGCTAATGTCAGATACAAAATATGATGTAATTACTTGTATGGAAATGCTTGAACACGTGCCAAATCCAACATCCATAATTGAAACAATGTCGACGTTATTAAATCCTGGTGGCCAGCTGATAATTTCCACTATCAATCGAACTTTGAAATCTTATTTAAAGATGATAATTGGTGCCGAATATTTTTTAAAAATAATACCTAAAAATACTCATCATTATTCTCAATTCATTAAACCATCAGAATTAAATTCATGGCTATGTGCTTCGGGCATTAGTTTGAAAAATATTGTCGGGATTGATTACATCCCAGTATTACATCATGCCGCGATTGTTAATGACCCATCTGTTAATTATATGGTACATGCAAGACTTAATGCCTAACAATGTTTAAACAAGTTCGAAACATACTGTTTGATCTGGATGGAACGCTGGTAGACACAGCACCCGATATGGCCCATGCCATTAACCTCGTCAGACAAGAATATGGCATGTCCGCACTTGATTATTCTTTAATCAGACCTGTTGTATCACTTGGTGCGACAGCAATGATTAATGTGGGGTTTAATATTACAAATTCAGCTCCTGAATTCGAAACAATCCGACAAAAATTTCTCGACAAATACAGCGAGAATATTTTTTACAAGACTAAATTCTTTGATGGCATGGAAGTAGTACTGGATAAACTAGAAAAACATGCGCTACATTGGGGGATAGTTACCAATAAACCGGCGTGGTTAACCACGCCATTAATGGAAAAAATGCAACTTAGTAACAGGGCTGGCTGTATCGTTAGTGGAGACACACTTGCCGTTTCAAAACCAAACCCAGAGCCACTCTTATATGCCTGTAAATTATTAAATTGTACTCCAGCAGATGCAGTATATATCGGCGATGCAAAACGGGATATCGAAGCGGGACAAAGAGCAGAAATGCCTACTATAGTTGCTGGTTATGGATATATTGAGACAGATACAGATGTTGATGATTGGGAGGCAACTGCAAGCATACACGCCCCTATGGATATATTGTCACTACTAAATATTTTATAATAATGGAAGAAGTTGAAGAGTATTGTAGAAACAAATCTGCACCTGATGGATCAAACCTGTATTACGCTACACTCTATGAATCTGCCACCAACAAGCATCTCATTTTCAGTTTGTTTGCTCTGCATTATGAATTAATAAATTGTCTGTCCAGTTCGCCAGACACTGGTGTTATACGGATAAAATATCATTGGTGGCATGAAGAAATAGACCGACTCAGTCTGGGAAATCCCAGACATCCAGTAACAACTGCCCTACTACCGCTCATTGAAATAAATCCTTTTATCATAGATTATATTCGACAACACTATTCATATATAGATACGCTATTAAATAATCATAAATCGAATACGCTTGATGACTGGAAAATTCACCATTATTACGGCAGTGGGGGGCTATGGGAATGTATTGAAAAATCAACAAGCGGTCTAAAAAAAAATCCGTCAATTATAAATAATGGTGGAATAATTTTTACTCTGGATATTATTCAAAACATTAGTCAACTACTTTTAGTCGTGCCTGATTTTTTTCCAGCATCCTTACTTGAAAAACATAAAATCAAATCTTTAAAGGATACTCAAAATAAAGCCGGTGTGTCTGACATGTTTAATGAAATTATTATGGAATTTGAATCTGAATTAAATAAAATATATTCCGCTATTACTAGAGAAAAGGTGAAACCAGCAATTTACAGTATGATTATGAATAAAATTACCAGTGTAGTATGCAAAGAAATTCGGCATGATAATAACAAAATCATGCATCATAAGATCGCTATTACACCACTTAGAAAGTTATGGATTAGTTGGCGAATTAAAATCACTTATTGAAAGGTTTAATGCCTTCAATTATTTTATTTTCTGGGATGATATAGCCTCACTCTTAATCTACGCAGGGTTTCCTGGCTTGCTGAGTTTCGAGTCAAAATAAATTCATAAGTGGCATTTTTTTCATCATACAAGCGAAGAAAAATAAGCTCTGGAAATAAAATACAGGCGGATTTTAACGTTGCTCTGACAGGGTCATTGACAGACGGCACAACTAGCCATTCATCCTCTTTATCCAAAAAGATACGGATAGTTTCATTTCGATTGCTGATATAACAAGCTAACCAGAGTATAAATTTTATTATCACCCCTACTATCAATATTAACTTTAACCAAGTTTGAAGATTGGTCAGAAAAATACAAAATATAGCGCCAAGGTGTGAAAACGCAATTATCTGGTCAATCCATTTGGGTTGGTGATAATCAATTCTTATTGGAAGGTCAAAACCACTATGATTAAGATCCATGTCTGTACCCCTGACTCCTGTCAAAAAGTGTTAATATTTCCGTTTATGATGAAGTTACATATGACACATTATCCCAATTTTTGATAAGATACCAAAATGAAGTAATCGAAGAAAATAATTATGCAGAAAAAAACCGATACCGAGCAAAAAAATTCAAAGAAAACAGTAGATAAACAATCAGTTACCAAACCCATCACATCTAAAGAATATGGTGGACCTAAAGGATTAGAACCTACCCGTTATGGTGATTGGGAACACAAGGGCAGATGCATAGATTTCTGAGTAGTTACATAAATGTAAATGTTTCAGTATTTGTATAAGGAGTATTATAAATGGCAGCGGTAAAAGGTCCATTATCACCACACATGACGGTATATAAGTGGCAACTCACCATGTTGCTTTCCATTGCTCACAGAGCAACGGGGGTATTTCTAAGCTTGGGATTATTAATGCTTAGTTACTGGCTACTCTCAATTGCATCTGGTGCAGAAGCATACCTGGCCATGTCCATCCATTTAAATGCCTGGTATGGACAGCTAATACTCTTTTTATTTACATTTTCGCTTTACTTGCATTTGTGTAATGGCATTCGTCATTTATTTTGGGATACAGGTTATGGTTTTGAAATTAAAACCTCCAACAATAGTGGTTATGCGGTAGTTATAGTTTCTACACTACTTAGTCTCATTACCTGGACGGCAGGAGGTATGTCATGAATTTACGTTCACCACTTGCTAATGTTAGGGGCTTAGGCTCTGCGAAAGAAGGCACGCATCACTTCTGGTATCAGCGTGTTACTGCCGTAGTTTTGGTTCCGCTAACCATCTGGATAATGACTGCGATTATTATGATGACGGCAACTGATTATGATTCCGTAAGGACATGGATCCAGTCACCGTTTAATGCGCTACTGTTATTATTTTTTATCATTGCCTTATTTTTTCATGCACAACTCGGCGTCCAGGTTGTAATTGAAGACTATATTCACTCAGAATGGCAAAAGATTTCCTGTATTATACTGATAAAATTTCTGGCAATACTCGCTGGCATGGCATCCGCCCTGGCAATAATTAAAATTTATCTGGGGTTATAAAATTTCTTATAAAATAATTGATCATAAATATGATGTTGTGGTGGTCGGCGCGGGAGGCGCAGGATTACGTGCAACATTTGGCATGGCTCAAAAAGGCCTGAAAACAGCCTGTGTAACAAAAGTATTTCCTACTCGTAGTCATACTGTCGCTGCCCAGGGAGGCGTTAGCGCCGCGCTTGGTAATATGGGAGAGGATGACTGGCGCTGGCATATGTACGATACCATCAAAGGATCTGACTGGCTCGGTGATCAGGATGCCATAGAATATATGTGTCGAGAGGCGATACCTGCAGTTGTTGAATTAGAACATTATGGCGTACCATTTTCTCGTACCGAAGAAGGAAAAATTTATCAACGACCATTCGGCGGCATGACGACAAATTTTGGCGAAGGGACAGCACAGCGCACCTGTGCAGCAGCTGATCGAACGGGTCATGCAATCCTGCACACCTTGTATCAACAATCTCTCAAACATGAAGCAGAATTTTTTATCGAATACATGGCTATTGATTTAATTATGGATGATGACGGTACCTGTAGAGGCCTGCTCGCATGGAATCTGGAAGATGGTACATTGCATCGTTTTAGCGCCCATATCGTAGTAATGGCTACTGGTGGTTACGGACGTGCCTATTTTTCCTGTACCTCCGCACATACCTGTACAGGAGACGGTAATGCAATGATATTGCGAGCCGGCCTACCCTTGCAGGATATGGAGTTTGTTCAATTTCATCCTACCGGTATTTATGGTTCTGGGTGTCTTATCACAGAAGGTAGCCGCGGTGAAGGTGGCTACCTCTCCAATTCAGACGGAGAGCGTTTCATGGAAAGATACGCCCCTTCTGCCAAGGACCTAGCCTCTCGCGATGTGGTGAGTAGATCTATGACCATAGAAATACGTGAAGGTCGAGGGGTAGGAGAGGAAAAAGATCATATATATTTACATCTTGAACACCTGGGACCTGACGTTATAAATGAAAGACTGCCAGGTATTGCTGAATCAGCAAGAATTTTTGCGGGTGTTGATGTCACGAAACAACCTATACCCGTTATTCCAACCGTACATTACAACATGGGTGGTATTCCCACTGATCACCATGGTCAAATAATTACGATTAAAGATGGCGAACCTGTCGCAGTCCCCGGTCTAATGGCCATTGGTGAAGCTGCCTGTGTCTCAGTACATGGGGCAAACAGGTTAGGCTCTAATAGCCTGCTCGACCTGGTTGTATTTGGTCGTGCTGCAGCGATTCGTGCAGCAGAAATAATCAAACCAGGCACTGCCCACAAACCCTTACCCAAAGATGCTGGCGATGAGGCTATTGCTAAACTGGACAAATTACGTCACGCAAAAGGCAGCTTGAAGACGGCTGAAATCCGTAAGAATATGCAACGCACCATGCAAAATAACGCCGCAGTTTTTCGTACTGGTGAGGTATTACAAGAAGGGATTGATGAGATGCGTGACATCTACCAGTCTTTTGATGATGTTAATGTGTCAGATCAATCCATGACCTGGAACACTGACCTGGTAGAGACACTGGAATTGGAAAATCTGCTGCAAAATGCGTTGGTTACAATTAATTCTGCACATAACCGTAAAGAAAGTCGTGGTGCCCATGCGAGAGAGGATTATCCAGACAGGGATGATGAAAACTGGATGAAACACACTTTGTCATGGCTCGATATAAAATCTGGAGAGGTAAAATATGGTTACCGTCCGGTTCACATGTATACCATGACAGATGAAGTCGATGTGGTTCCACCAAAAAAACGAGTTTATTAACAAGTATCTATTAAGATAACAAACATTTCTTCTGAATTTCAAGAAAGAGAGATAACAAGAATGGCTGAATTTACACTACCAAAAAATTCAAAAATAAAACCTGGCAAGAAATACTCCAATGCAAACGGTGCCAAGAATAAAAGAACTTTTGGCGTATATCGGTGGGATCCTGATAGTGGAGAGAATCCTAGGTTAGACAGTTTTGAAATCAATACTGATAACTGTGGACCTATGGTTCTGGATGCCTTGATCTATATTAAGAACGAAATTGATCCTAGCCTGGCATTCCGACGTTCATGCCGAGAAGGTATATGTGGATCCTGCGCAATGAATATTAATGGAACCAATACCCTGGCCTGCACTAAATATATAACTGACGCAAAAGATGCTATCCCGGTTTATCCCCTGCCACATATGGAAGTCAGAAAAGACCTAGTGTCTGACCTGACACATTTTTATGCACAATATGCCTCAATAAAACCATGGCTACAGACTCAAACACCCGCGCCGCCTGACAGAGAACGTTTACAGTCCAAGGAAGACAGAGAAAAACTGGATGGTTTGTATGAGTGTATTTTATGTGCATGCTGTTCAACTGCATGCCCTAGCTACTGGTGGAATAGTGACCGCTATCTTGGACCTGCTATTCTATTGCAAGCCTATCGTTGGATAGTAGACAGTCGAGATGAGCACACAGGTGAGAGACTTGATGATCTTGAGGATCCATTTCGACTATATCGTTGTCATACCATTATGAACTGTACGAATACCTGTCCTAAAGGATTAAACCCGGCTAAATCTATTGCAGAAATTAAAAAGCTACTCGTTACCCGAACTCTCTAAACTACCTATATGAGTGAGAAGTCCAGGCTAACGTGGCGTTGTCGACGTGGCATGCGTGAAATGGATATCCTATTCGAAAAATTTTTACAAAATGATTACGATAATCTAAGTAAAGAGAATAAAATTCTTTTTGAAAATTTTCTGAATGAAGCTGATGTGGATATTTATTCATGGATCACAGGAAACTCAACCCCCGAAACCAATGACTACAATTACTTTATAAAACGATTACAGGAAACACATAACTAAACATTGTGGAAAATAATATATCAAAATTGAATCACATAGGTATTCTGGAAGTTAATGGTGATGATTCCTCAAATTTTCTACAATCACAATTGACGAGTGACATCAACGATGTGGATGATAAAAATTGGCAATTTAGCGCCTGGTGTAATCCGCAGGGAAGAATAATTTCCAACTTTATCGTATATCGATCCGACAAAACGTATTATCTTTTGCTACCTATTGCTTTAGTTGAACCCGTACGTAGTCGACTATCTATGTATATACTTCGTTCTAAAACGAAAGTTATAAACAAATCGAATGAAATATCATGCTATGGCGTATATAGCAAAGATATTTCCACCTTAGACAATCAACCAGGCTTAAAAAACAATTTTTTTAGAATAGATATATCCGACAAACTATATCAAAGAAACATTATTATACCTGTTCAGTCAGTATCTATTGAGACAGAGTTACTATCGTCCGATATTAATACCATCGATAACATTACCTGGCAGACTATGGATTTGAATGCTGGCATTCCATGGATAACGGAGAATACCAGTGAGACAATTATTCCTCAGGAATTGGAATTAAGTAAACTTGACGGCCTTAGTTTAAATAAAGGCTGCTTCCCAGGGCAAGAAATTATTGCACGATTACATTATAGAGGTAAAGTAAAGCACGGTTTATTTATAGGCAATACGAAGCACTCTAATTTTATTCCCAATGAAGGTGCAAAACTATATGCTGAAAGTGGAAAAGAATTGTGCGGTACAATTCTAAATATTGTCACCAATGAGAAAGGACACATGCAAATATTGGCAGTAGTCAATTTATTGAATAAAAATTTGGATATCTATTATTTAGAAAATAATATTACGTTAAATGTAAAATTTTCTACTACAAATTATCAAAGATCTAATTAGATTAAATGCAACCTGGCAGTATTGTACCCAGTGATTTTAACCCTGCATGGTGGCTACCAGACCCCCATAGCCAGACTCTCTGGCAATATTTTTTTCGGCGTAAAATTAAATTAGAGTTAATATCAGAAAGGTTAGAGTTACCTGATGGTGATTTTGTAGATTTATGCTGGACCACAAATACAACCGGCCCACTGATAGCAGTATTTCATGGACTGGAGGGTGATATCACATCGCCCTATTCCAATGCAATAATGCACTATATCCATACGTTAAGATGGCGTGCTGTTTTTATGCATTTTCGTAGTTGCAGTGGAGAAATGAACAGGCTTGAGCGAAGTTATCATTCAGGAGAAACTGATGATATACGATTTTTAATTCAGGTATTACAGACAAGATATCCAGACGTCCCAATTGCAACTGTAGGTTATTCACTCGGTGGAAATGCGCTTTTAAAATACCTGGGTGAATCGGGTGCTGCATCACGAGTTGTGGCATCTGTGGCAGTGTCTGTACCATACCTGTTACATGACAGTGCAATAAGCCTTTCCAAAGGCTTATCCAGATTTTACCAATGGCGGCTTGTTCGATCACTACAAGATAAAGTACGTAAAAAGTTCATCGGTAAAAAATCAACGATCAGTATAAACACTCTACATAAGCTAACTACATTTTATAAATTTGACGAAAACATCACCGCCCCACTACACGGCTTTAAAAGTGCAGATGAATACTATTTCAAATCCAGCTGTAGACAATATTTATCTAAAATACGGGCACCAACTTTGTTGTTGCATGCCAAAAATGATCCATTTATGTCAATTTCTGCAATCCCAAAAGCGGAAGAATTATCTGATACTGTTATACTTGAGCTTTCAGATAAAGGTGGACATGTAGGCTTTGTTGGCGGTATTGTCCCATGGAAAGCTGAATACTGGTTGGAAGAACGAATAACTAATTTTCTGAAACATTATATATCATGAACACATCAAGAATATATTATCTGATCCTTTTTGTACTTTGCAGTTCACTACTGGGTTTTGGATATTACCTGCAATTTGTCGAAGAACTGGAACCCTGTCCGCTATGTATATTTCAACGTATTGCATACATAGCGATTATTGTTATTTCTTTATTTGGATTAATTCATGCACCCGTTGCAAAATGGCGATTTTTCTATTCAGGTATGATTTTAATTAGTGCTGTCATCGGTTTGGTTATAGCAGGACGTCAGGTTTGGTTACAACACCTGCCTACAGACGCGGTGCCGGCCTGCGGACCTGGTCTGGAATTTATGCTTGATGTATTTCCCCTGACTGAGGCCTTGAAAATGATCTTCACTGGCTCGGGGGAATGTGCAGAGGTTAATTGGACTTTTATAAGCTTTAGTATCGCAGAATGGAGTTTAGTCTGTTTTACGATGATAGGGATTAGTGCAGTATTACATCTATTAAATAAACTTCCAAACTTTAAGAAATCCTGACACGATAATCGTGCATCAATAAAATTAGCCAGAAAAGGATACTACCTGAACCCCGGTGGCAAATTACCTGACAATCCTCGCATCATATTTGCCATACCACCTTTTTTACTCATTTTTTTCATCATCTTTTGCATCGTTTTATGTTGTTTTAATAATCGATTTACATCCTGGATCTGATTGCCTGAACCTGATGCAATTCGCTTCTTGCGTGAACCATTGACGATATCGGGAGACTTTCTCTCCTTTGGTGTCATAGAATTGATAATGGCTTCCATGCGTTCAATTTGCTTATTATTTACCTGATCGGTAACGCCTGTGGGTATTGAGCCCATTCCAGGCAACTTGTCCATCAAGCCGGATATACCACCCATATTTTTCATTTGTAATAACTGATCCCTGAGGTCTTCCATATCAAACCCCTTACCTTTCTTCAGTTTCTTTTCCAGCTTTATCGATTTTTCCGTGTCTGTCTTTTGCTGGACTTCTTCAATCAGACTTAACATATCTCCCATCCCGAGTATGCGGGATGCCACGCGATCTGGATAAAACTCCGATAACTCAGTTGATCGTTCACCAGTCCCCATAAACAGTATGGGTTTACCTGTTACATGGCGAATTGACAGTGCTGCACCACCTCTTGCATCACCATCTGTCTTGGTAAGAATGACACCGGTTAAAGGTAAGGTAATATTGAATGCCTTGGCAGCATTTACCGCATCCTGCCCCATCATGCTATCGACTACGAATATTGTATTTGCGGGATTTAGACAATCATGTACTTGACTAATTTCTTGCATCATATCTGCATCGATGTGTAGTCGACCGGCAGTATCGACTATAAGTACATCCATAAATTTTCTTTTTGCTTCAGCTAATGCCTGTTCGGCAATTTGTACAGGTTTTTGTGTAACATCACTAGGGTAAAAGATTAACTTATTTTCTTCTGATAAGACTTCTAACTGTTTTATTGCGGCAGGCCTATAAATGTCACAACTAACTGTCATGATGGATTTTTTGCTATTTACTTGTAACCATCTTCCAAGTTTTGCAACAGTAGTAGTTTTGCCTGCACCTTGTAAACCTGCCATGAGGATAACCACTGGGGGTTGCTGATTCAGATTTAAAGTGGCCTTATCTTGCCCCATTAATCTTACCAGCTCATCATGTACTATCTTGATAATTGCCTGTCCTGGAGTAAGGCTCAGGTTTACGTCCTGACCCAGGGCAGTTTGTTTCACATGTTCTATAAATTCACGGACCACCGGCAGGGCCACATCCGCTTCCAATAAAGCCATTCTTACTTCTCGCAGACTAGACTCGATATTCTCTTCGGTTATCCTTGCTTGCCCACGCAATTGCCGGACGACTTGTGATAATCTCCCTGAAAGGTTGTCAAACATAAATCTTCATCCTGTATAAGCTTATAATTTCAATAAATATGGCAATAATAATTAAATGTTAACGCTATCAATTAGTTAGAATACAAAAATATCCCTGATTAGTATTGTAATAAATTGGGATATATCAGAATATAGCTGCTTGTTATTATCTCAAACTATATGAATTTAATCATTATTATTACATCTGCCATTATCCTGTATTTGGCTGCAACAGCATGGCTCGGGTACCGATTTATCTCTACGGTAAATTCGAGTACCAGCTACGACTCGAAATTGATATTTCTGTGTATCCCGGCATTGATACTTCATGCCATTATTCTCTACCACTCAATATATACTGAACTTGGGATGAACATGGGATTTTACAATGCCTTATCTCTGGTTAGCTGGGTAGTAACCTTATTTGTAATCCTTACAACAATCATAAAACCAACAATTAATCTGGCAATAATTATTATGCCGACAACGGCTATGGCAATGCTTCTCGCTTTTATAATGCCTAGTGAACGGATTGTTTCTGACACAATAAATTATGGACTTGATGCACACATAATATTATCAATATCTGCATATAGCCTGCTAACCATTGCCGCCTTACAAGCCCTGATTCTCTCTTTTCAAGAACATCAACTAAGAACCAAAGATCCTGTAAAGATGATGCGATTCTTGCCACCTATGCAGTCTATGGAAGAATTATTAGTGCAATTATTGTGGGTAGGTTTCTTTTTACTTAGTCTCGGCCTCGCGACAGGCTTGATGTTTGTACAAAACATTTTTGATCAGCATCTAGCTCATAAAACAGTATTATCTGTACTGGCCTGGATTTTTTTTGGTGTGGTATTGATTGGACGTTGGGCGTGGGGATGGCGGGGAAAATATCTGATTCGTTGCACGTTAGGAGGATTTGCATTATTGATGTTGAGTTATTTTGGATCAAAGTTTGTATATGAACTCATATTACAAAGAGTCTGATACTAAATTAACTACGATCGTAAAAAAACGATGCCTATATCCACACTTTATATAAATCCGGATTAACGATTGGACAATATCTCAATAGAAGTTCTGTCAGTTGTACTGTTTGTCTTATTCTTGCTTTCTGCATTCTTTTCCAGTTCAGAAACTAGCATGATGGCATTAAATCGTTATCGTCTTAAACATCTTGCTAACGAAGGAAATCGAGCAGCCCAACTTACAGAAAAATTGTTAACCAAGCCTGATCAATTACTTAGTTTAATATTGTTTGGCAATAATCTTGTCAATATCTCTGCTGCCTCAGTTGCAACAATTATCGGTCTTAAACTGTATGGTGAAACCGGTATTGCAATTGCAACTATTGTATTAACCGTACTAATCCTGATATTTGCCGAGGTTGCACCCAAGACAATTGCTGCTTTACATCCAGAGAAGATCGCTTTTCCTGCATCCTATGTATTAACTATTCTTGGCAAACTTCTTTTTCCATTTACATGGTTAATTAATCGTTTATCTAATCTCTTATTAAATATACTTGGGGTAAATCCTGATGAAACAAATGATATGCCGATGACCCGTGAGGAACTTCGATCTGTTGTACTTGAAGCTGGTGCGATGATCCCTCTCCGGCATCAGAAAATGCTGATCAGTATCCTCGATCTGGAAAATATATCCGTAGACGAAATTATGGTGCCGAGAAATGAAATTACGGGTATAGATTTAAACGATTCTACCGATGAAATTTTTGATCAAATCACAAACTGCCAACATACTCGCCTAGCGGTATACCGCGATAATATTGATAATATACTCGGTATACTTCATGTAAGAAAAATTCCACGGGTTCTTGCAGACAAGGAAGACTTTTCAGCAGAGGACCTGGTTGAACTAGTAAATGAACCTTATTTTGTCCCGATGGGGACACCACTTCATGTACAACTAAGAAACTTCCAGCGACAAAAACTGCGACTAGGACTGGTTGTAGATGAATACGGTGATATTCAGGGTATTATCGCTATGGAAGATATACTAGAAGAGATAGTCGGAGAATTCACCACTGACTTACAGACCTTTGATCAGGATATTCATCACCAGGAAGATGGTACCATAATAATAGATGGTGCTGCGATGATACGGGACATTAATCGGCAATTGCACTTGAAGCTAACTACAGATGGACCCAATACTCTTAATGGTTTAATTCTCGAGCATTTGGAGCACATCCCCGAACCTGGCACCAGCCTGATGATTGATAACGTAACACTGGAAATCATGCAGTCAGTGGAAAATGCCGTGAAGACAGTCAGAATTACATTGCAGCACCCAAAACCACCCACTACATTACAAGAATGATTCTAATTAAGTTTTATAAATATAATTTTTCACAACATAAACAGTCTTAATGTAGATACAAGTCAGCTTAACAACAAGCGTCAGATTTTTCTGTCTGGATTTGATCTGGAGCGCAATCAAATGGCCCGTAGTGAGTAGTGAAATCCCCTTCTATCATAAAATGGCGAGAAAATCGTGACTGTTGCAACATATTTGCTGTGTTGCCACATACAGGTACTGGCATTCCGGTTTTGAACAGATGATGGTCATCCAATATAAAACTATGGGGACATTCATCAATCGTCCCTTTGTAATATGCTACATGGCCATAGTTTTCACAGATATCTTCCAGTTCAACTTTAAAGGCTCGCATAGTCATTGAATAAAAATCTATCATACCTGCTTTATTAAACACTTCTGGATCATCAAGTGTAATCAAGTTTTTTGATATCACTCGAGTATCCAGTATTCCCAATTTCATCATTATACGTCTGTAATCTTCTGTATACATCGCCCCGGCTAGACATTCACCATAAAGAACCTTATCCTGTCTTAACTCAGTAGGTATACGCTGGCCCGAAAAGACATCGGAAAAATACAATTCTCCACCAGGCTTTAAAACACGAACTATTTCGGAAAAAACTGATTTCTTATCTGGTGATAGATTAATCACACAATTAGAGATTACAAGATCAACACTATTATCCTCTAATCCTGCAAGCTTCAAGTCTTCGATGTAGCCTTTTATAAAACGCGTATTGGACTTTTTATATCCAAATTTTTCCATGTGCCAATCAAGGTTTTGATTTGCAACTGTCAATTGTTCATCCGTCATATCTACACCGGTTACGGAACCGTACTCACCTACCAATTGACTCAATACATATGCATCGCGACCTGTGCCGCAACCAAGGTCCAGCACTGAGCAACCTTCAAGAGCTGATGGGATTGGTGATCCACATCCATAAAATTTTGACTGGACAGAATCATTAACATTTTTAAGCAAAAACCTGAGATATTCAGGCATTGATTCTGCGGTACAACATGCACTCGTTTTCAAATCCTGATTTGATTGAAGAACAGTGCCATAATATTCCTGAACATCTTTCAAAGTTTGCTGCGACATATAAGTTCCTTTATTTTTTTTACGTTATATAAATGCAAGATACACAAGCATTGCGAACATTCCGGAAATCGGCACAGTTACTAACCATGCAAATAACATTGAGATGACTGTCTGCATATTTAATCCTTGATTATTTACCAAACCTACTCCCATTATTGATGATGACGAAACGTGGGTAGTCGAAACAGGAAGTCCGAATTTGCTAGCACCTATAACAAGAAAAGTAGATATCAAATTGGCAGAAAAACCTTGTTCATGATTCATTTTGGTTAGTTTAAATCCAAGAACCTCTGTAATATTTTTTCCTGCAAACCAGCTTCCCAAACCCATTGCAATCCCACCCCAAATATAAAACCATATTGGAACACCATCATAAATATATAAAAACGGCAGAACTATAGCTATTAATTTTGGTGAATCATTAAGCCCTCGTGAGAAGGACAGTAAACCACTAGTAAGCCAATGCATATTATTAACCGATAAAGCAAAACCATGCGTCATGGTTGCTTGTGGACTATCACAAGAACAAATTAAACAGTCATTAATTTCATGCATATCGCGATTATTTATATTAACCAATGCAATTTTTGGCATCGGAGTAAGACAAATACGAAGCCTATCAGTAAATTTTACAATCCTTTCCAGATATGGCGTTAACCAAAAGGCCAGAAATATAGCGATAAACGGGCTAACAAATAACGGCAATGCTATTTTAGTAAATATCGTATCCCAATTAATACCATTTATACCATAGGCAATCAATCCGGTACCTAACAGACCTCCTACAACTGCATGAGTCGTTGAGACCGCCCATTTGCGCCATGTTGCCAAAGATACCCAAAGTATTGGTGCAATAGCTACCGCTAATGCTGAGGCTAAAATAAATTCGTGTTTTTGAATATAGATGCTTTCACTTATATTTTTTATAAGCGCACCACCCCAGAATATGCCTGACATGGCCCCAATTACTGTCCACAATGTACCCCATGCAATTGCAGTACGAACAGAGCTTAGACCAGAACCGGCGAGAGTTGCAATGGCTTTAGAAACATCGTTTGCGCCATTTGCAAATGATAGAAAAAAAAGCAATATAGCGGCGATAATTATATATATCAGTTCCATATATGCTACTGATATTCGTATACTAGTTCGTCTAAGTTACAGAATACTAATACAAGTTTCTCGTTTTAAATCAGATTAGATAACCTGGTTTAACGCCAGCGCAATGCCTTTCGGCCAGCATATATACCGAGCAGGCACATCAGGATAATGGGGACGATGTGCCATATAATTAAATGTGCAGGATTGTCGTTACCTTCTACCAAACGCATGAATAAGTATGCAAAGGCAGTTACCGACAAGGTTGACATCACCCCCGCCCAGTAATACTTAATGGCAACTCCCATCCTGATCAAAACAAATATGACAATACCTGGTAGTGTGCTAAAAAACAAAATATGCAATGGACAATCATATCGATCAAGATTTACTGATTGCCATAAATATTGAAAACCTATATCACTACCTGCACTAGAAAATGCAATTAATGACCAGACTATTATTAATGGAAATGGAACATATTTTACCCAGGGCACTTGAAAGCCGTCTGGTCGTGACAAACAAAATGCCGCGAACGTTGCTGAGGAGCCTATTAGAAAAAGAATTGATAATTCCAACATAAACGCTGTTGATAGCAATTTTTCACTTATATCAGGCCGAAACCCACCTAAAAATAACAATAACAATAAATATATTGATATACATACAATCCATAACATGGATTGAAACTTGGGATTCAGAAGTGGCTTACTGGCTCCTTCATCGGCAAATTGTCTGATTAAATCATCAGTATTCATTTACTCTTCATCCTTCTTCAACTTTTTTGCAAATTTCTTATAGAGTCTGTGTGCAGCTACTTTTACAGCAGTTTCGCTCATATCTACCTTTTCTGCTGTTTCTTTAGCTGTATAACCATCAATCTTCATCATCGTAATGATAGTTCTCTGCTTTTCCGGTAATGCACTCAATAATTCATTAATTGATTCGCTCATTCCTGAGTCATTAGTTACATTATTTTCCATAGAAAAATACTCAGATTCATCAAAAATCTTTTCTCTCAATGACTCGTTTTTATAATACGCTCGTAAATAATCATTCAATCGGTATCGAGCGATGGTATACATCCAGACTTCAAAGGGTCTATTGGTATCAAACGTGTGTCCCGCTTTATGTATAGATATCATTATCTCCTGTACGATATCTTCCTTATCAGAGGGATTACTGATTTTATTTGCAATAAATAATCTTAACAGAGGAGAAATTTTCAAAAACAGGGTTGAATATGCCTGTTTGTCACCGCCTTGAGAAAGTCTCATCAGCTTCGAAAGTGACTCTGGATCCTTATCAGCAATGACCATAGAAAATTATTCTTATTGTAACTTAGTATTATGACTAACGAATGTGTTGTTAACCGTGAAAACGATAACATTACCTAATCCATGAGTACAGATATCTTTAAACGTGTACTGCCATTGGTCGTAATTATCACCTTGTTAGTGATCGCATGGATACTTGATATAACCAGTTTTATAAATCTGGAAACTCTCACGTTACAAAGAGAAAATATACTTGACTATGTAACACGTTATCCAATTTTCAGTATAGTTGTTTTTATAACAACGTATATACTTTCAGTTGCCATATCACTACCAATCGCAACATTGTTAACCTTACTTGGTGGGTTTTTGTTTGGCCGATGGCTAGGTACGTTACTTATTGTAATATCTGCGACAATTGGAGCCACTATTTTATTTCTAGCGGCTCGCAGTGCTATAGGAAACTCTCTTCGAGAAAAAGCAGGTCCTTTATACAAAAAAATAGAAACAAATATGCGCCATAACGCAATTGGATATTTGTTGTTTATGAGACTGGTGCCATTGTTTCCATTTTTTATGGTTAATATAGTTCCTGCATTATTCAACATACGTTTAATTCCATATATTGTGACGACGTTTGTGGGCATCATTCCTGGTACGTTTGTCTATGCAAATGTAGGAAGAGAATTGGGGACAATAGAATCTCTAACAGACCTTGCCTCAGTAGAAACTCTGATTGCATTTTCATTGCTTGGTCTCTTTGCGCTCATTCCAACTATCTATAAACAAGTTAAAGCACGTAATCATTTATCAACATTAAACAAACTGGATTAATAATGGCACAACAAATAAAAATTGATGTATGTGTAATCGGCGCTGGTTCTGGAGGGCTGTCTGTTGCGGCAGGTACAGCGCAATTAGGATTGGTTACAGTATTAATAGAACAAAATGAGATGGGCGGAGATTGTCTAAATACCGGCTGTGTCCCTTCAAAGGCGCTACTGGCTGCTGCAAAACACGCCCAATCGTATCGTAATAATAAAATTAAAGGTATTGCCCCTATTGAACCTGAAATTAATTTTGCCGCTGTCAAAGATCACGTCATGGATACAATTAAATCTATTGAACCAAATGATTCACAGGAACGATTTGAAGCTCTTGGTGTTAAAGTTATTCGTGAATCAGCAAAATTTGTCTCATCAGATACTGTACAAGCAGGTAATTTTAACATTACCTCACGTTACTTCATTATCGCCACAGGCTCTTCGCCAGTAGTACCCCCAATTTCTGGCCTGGAAAGAGACAAAGTTCTAACTAACGAAACCATATTTCAACTTAGAGAGAAACCAGACCATTTACTTGTCATAGGTGGTGGTCCCATAGGAATAGAAATGGCGCAAGCTCATAGACGACTGGGAAGTCGGGTGAGTATATTTGATATGGGAATGATACTCCCCCGTGATGATAGCGGAAATGTAGACGTACTACGCAAGACATTAATAGAGGAAAACATCAATATATATGAAGGAATTTCTATAAATGAAGTAGTACATTCTGCAAATCAGATTAAGCTGATTATCGAAAAAAATAAAGAGCTAATTGAGATTACAGGCTCACATTTACTAATTGCTACAGGACGAAAACCAGTAACTGATGGATTGGATCTGGAAAAGGCTCAGGTTAATTATACTAAGCTTGGCATTAAAGTTGATGCGAGGCTGCGAACTAACAAAAAAAATATTTTTGCTATAGGTGATGTCGCTGGGGGACCACAATTCACACATATAGCAGGATATCATGCCGGAATAGTTATACGAAACATCTGTTTTAAAATTCCTGCCAAAGTAAATTATCACGCCCTGCCCTGGGTGACTTATACAGATCCTGAACTGGCTCAGGTTGGCATGACTGAACAAACCGCCCGAAAGCAATATGGCGACGATGTAAAAATTGTTGAATCATTGTATGAAGAAAACGACCGTGCAATATCAGAAAGAAATACTGCAGGTAGATTGCGTGTTATTACAACTAAACGTGGTCGTATACTGGGAGCCTCTATGGTCGGACATCAGGCAGGCGACCTGATAGCTATCTGGGGTCTTGCGATTAGCACGAAACTAAAAATTGGTGCAATAGCGGGCATGATTTCACCCTATCCTACATTAGGTGAAATCAACAAACGTGCAGCAGGTGCATGGTATACACCTCGCCTTTTTAGTAAACGAACCCGCGGAGTCGTTAAACTTTTACAATTTCTGCCTATCTAGCTAGGGAACCTCTGATTAAGTCAGAGGTTCCCGCCGCACAGGGATGTGCGGCCATAATAAAATACTGCAAGTATTTGATTATGTAAGCGAAATAAAAATCACACTTTTTATTTCGCATGCTCTGATAAGTCCCGGATGGACTTATTCTGAGCTTCCCTAGATACTATTTCTTACCTAGTGTAAATTTAACATCACTATCACGTAATAAATACAATGCGATACAGGCAGCTAACATTGGCCATGCCGCAAAAAATAACAGACTAATATCTATGGTATATCTTTCCCATGCTGAGAAAGTAGAGACACCATGAATTATCATAACGAATCCGTACGTATAGCGTTTCCATAACCCTGCCAGAAACGCAAGAATTATAATAATTTCAATTCCACCAATAATCATCATTACTGTATACCCAAGACCACCAATAAAATAAAAACCTTCATATACTCTGGCGGCATGAGCAGGATCAATGAACTTATCTAGTGTCCATGCAATCATGACGACAAACACACCAAGACGTAGTAAAAACAAGGATAATTCCAGTTTTGCTTGTTGTGATGGATTGTTTGATTCAGACATATTTTCCCCTTAGATTATCATTAATTAATTATTTTGATTCATGGATTTCACCATTTGGGTGAAAAGCCTTGAAGACAAACGCGAATGTCATGTCATAAGAAATATCCTCAAATTCATCATTCGCACTTTTACGAATAACAGACACATATCCTAAATCTCGTCCTTGATTTATGCTGCTCATGTCCAAAGCAGAATTCATGCCTGCTTGCCACTTAATTTTTATATCTTCATATAAAATTTGCTTACGCTCTCGTAAGTCAGAAAGTAACCATGCCTTTTTATCAACACTTATAACATACGACATAGGCGAACCAGGACCATCATAGCGTCCTTTATATAAAAAAGGCGTGGCAGAACTATCATACTGTTGGTAGGGATTTTTGCCATATGCGCGGTTACCCGGATTTGAACTAGTTAGAATTTTGCCGTTTGGATATAGCCGTTTAAATTCAGAAAATGGAATAACACGAGCAGGCAGGCGTTTTAACTGAACACCCTTCATTTCACCAACAATTCCCAAACCCAGGAATTGTTGCCACCAGCTTTGTGTCTGCCTGTCATACATAATCATATCTGAATGCCTTAACTTTCCAGTCACACCAAAATCCAGCAGCTTGCCATTAATCCGTCGATCAAATACCACAGCAGCATTACATAGCGGGCAATAGGTGACTGTTACAGGAATATTTTGAAAGTTATCATTTACAATCTCGTGCCACATTAAAATTCGGAATGGATAGGCCTTTGCATGGTCACCAATTTTTAAGAATATAACTGGTTCTGAATCACCTATATATTGAGCATTAATAGCTGTTGTAAATTTAGGATTATCTATGGCGGGCATACCATCTTTGGGAGGCCCTCCCGACATTACCTCTGAAAATTCTATAGACGATTGACTAAAGTCTGTGTCGGGCCATTCGTATTGCCAATCTGACGGAATTTGCGCAATACAATTTGAGCTAATGATAAAAAAATAAATTGATATGATACTGTTTGTAAAACATGTTTTCATATTTACATATTCGAATCATGCAACAAAAGAGTTACAGCAAATTTAACCCCAGATAGCAGGCTATACCAAAGTATTTAGCATAATTTTTTCTATAAATATTTTTTATACGAATAGGATTTACAACTTAGTATCAACAGTAAATTTTTTATGTATATTGACGTTAATCTTATTATTATATTAGAACGTCCCGCTTAGAATTAAAAACAGGCGAAATCCTTTTGTACGGTATCTTACTTCACGACGATCTACGCCAACGAGAGAAGAATTACGTGTACCTCCGAATATTGTACGATCACGTGTTTCTGCCAGATTGAAAATATTTTGTGCTTCAAAACGTGCTTTTATCTCTCCCCAGCGAGTTGTCTCTATGAAGGCATTAAATTCAAATTCGCTTTCGTCGACGATGTCCAGTTCATTAACCTTGAAAAGTATGCGCCTGTCCCTTTTCGCGATGTCCCAGCCCCAGGCTATCCTGGCGGTATTAAAATCTTGTCGATAGGCAATATCAAAAACGTATTTATATTCATCATTGGCATCCCGAAACGGGACTGCCGTCATTGCGCCAAAACCGGCCTTTCCAGAAAGTACGCGGCTATCACCAGTTACCGGATCAATCACCGAGGATCCCTGCCAGCGGGCCTTTACGTCAAGCTTTGCCCCGGTGAGACGAAAATATTCCAGAGGAATGGTGCTCTCCATTTCAAATCCCCACCGATTAGCATTGCCGATATTTCCCTGCACCTCAAACTCGTCTGTGAGTGGCAACAAATCCTGCAGGTCCGTAATCCAGTTGTAAAACGCGGTTAAGGTCACCACACCCAACTCACCGAAACGTCGCTCATGACTAATCTCGGCCACCCAAGTTTTCTCTGGTGTAAGCTCGGTATTTCCCAAGGCCAGATCATTATCCTCGAACACCGAGGTACTGATGAAATCATTAAAATTTAGTTGCGCCACCTCCCTGGCGACCCGCAGTCGTAATTGTTGACGTTGATTATGAGAATAGGTCAACTGACCCTGAGGTTTGATAAAGAAAAATTTGCGCTGTTGTTCATCCTCTCCCTTTGATGTAATAGTGGAACGCTCCAGCCCAAGTCCATAATTAACAACTAATTTACCCCGCGACCAGGTGTCCTGAAACAAAGCGTCCCCGCGTATTTCTTCGACCAGTGTGTTGGCACCAGGCACATCCACCAATACCGGACCTGCCCCGGTATCTTCTGTTTGCACCAATGTGCCTTCCACAGAATTATAGGCCAACTCAAAATTTCCTTGCACAGCGTGATCTAACCATCCTGTCCAATCAAACTCCAGTCTACCAATACTTTCCCTGGTATCGGTCCTGGTATTACCTTGTCTGAAAAATAGAGTTTCTTCACTTGCTGAATCTACAACACGCTGATCGGTATCATTGAGATTAGTCTTATCATAAAAAAGGAAAATAGCCTTACCAGAGAGATACCGGGACAGATCACGCTCTGCATCAATGCCGATTTCAAAATCCGTAGCAGACTGATCCTGACCGAAATATTCATCTCTAGCTGTTGTAGTTAACACCAAGGGTTCCTGGAGAGATGTCGTCAGAGCTACCTGCTCGGCGTATGCTAATTTTGTGTTTAAGCGGACCAGTGTTTGACCCAGGCTGGTGGAGGCATTTAAATTCACTGCACCATTTTTACTGTCCCGGTAAAAATTTTCGTTTCGTTGTTCTGTGCGATTGTCGGCACTATCAAATACATTTTCCGGGCCTTTATAACTTCGAGGATTTAATTTGACTGAGAAACCTACGTTATACTCAATATTCTTCAAACGATCAGACAACGAAACACCGATATCTGGCCCGAATTTATGGTTATTAAAATTTCTACGTATTGATGTCTGCCACCTTATCGCTGCAGCTGCATCATCATGCATAATAATATTCGCAATGACGGACTGTCCCTGAAGATCGATGCCACTTGTTTGTCCTCGTATTAGGTCAATCCGTTCTACATTACTGGCTGGAATGCGTGCAAGAATAGCAGACACTGCGTCCTGCTTGGCGCTTGGACGACGACTATTGATAAGAATATTGCCTGCTGCGCTACTGAAACCACGCAAGCGACTGCCATCATCAAGTTGGAAGCCAGGAACTTGTAGAACCATATCCAATGCTGTGTTAGGTTGATATCGCTGAAAAAACGCCGCAGAAAAAGTGACAAGCTCTTCCTCATTTTGAACACCAGATGAACTAACCAAATCCTCATTATTTGACTGTGCTGATACTGACACCGCACCCGAGACAATAAAAGAAATGAATATCAGACAAGCATAAAGCCAATTCTTACTTAACTTGTTTACTAATCTTCTGTAGACATGGAATATCGTATAATCCAACTAAGTGCATCCTTATAAAGTAATTATATTCTACAATGATAAAAAACAATCACTCTAGCCTAAATTGGTAATTGAGACAGGATTTCAGATAGGTTTCATTCTACAGAGAAAGCCAATAAGACATTGCCGGGTATAATACCGCCGTGATGAGCATAGCCGGAATTCACTATGACCATTCCACCCACAATTGTAGCGCCAGCGTTACTCATTGAACCACCGTTGGCCTTGATGCCATTTACTGTTATGAAATCCTGAGCAGTATCATAATCCCAAAGTGTCTTACCATCTTGTGTCGATAGTGCACGTAATCGACCGTCCATGGTGCCAGAAAACAGCACCCCCGGGATTACTGTTACTGCCGCGGCATGTGACGGTTTGCAGCGTTCTCGTCTCTCACAAGATAATGGTGGTACAGACCATACTGTTCGCCCACTTGCAAGATTAATAGCGCTGATACCTCCTGTAGACTCGGGCTCTGATGGATTAAAGTAATTGTTTCCTGCATAGGCAGTATCGCCATCAACAGCCAATCCCCACATAATGCCGCCGCTAGTAGCTCCTTTGCCAGTAGATACTTGCCAGATTATTTCTCCTTCATTATCCGGATCAAAAGCATAGACCAGACCTAGTTTATTACCTGCAACAAGAATATCGTGTCCATTCATTTCGACAAGAATCGGAGAGTTGCCAAAGTCCGTATCAGGCGCTTCAGTATCTGGACAAATGAAGGGATTTTGACCGTTGGCCCGACAGCTCGAGTTCCAGACGTCATTATCGGTGACCTGACTAATCCAACGAATTTCTCCTGTATCCATGTCGAAAGCAACGATTGCATCAGAGGTATTTGTCGCAGGTATCGAGTAATTATTTCCGGTGCCTGCATACAACATGTTTCGTTTTACATCGATAGTTGGGGCATTCCAAATGGGATCACCTGATGGACCCCATAGTTGTGTACCGATACTATTTTTACCAATATGTTTTGCTTCATCCTCAATTGTATATGTCTTCCACAACACCTCTCCGTTGGTGGCATCCAGCGCGACCATGCTCCCACGAAATTGACAACACGGATATTTTTGATTCCTGACCTGGGACTCCTCGCGAGAAGACACAGGCACATACAAACGACCTTCGTGTAACGCAGGCGCACCTGTCACCACGGCACGAGGATGATCTTCAATTTTTTTCTTCCATAATACTTTTCCAGTTTCAGCATCAACACCATAAGCATTGGCCGCCTGATCACCAAAATACGCAGTGAGTTTTCCACTATTACTATCTTTACCGATACTAATAGCACTGCGGATTCCCCCATCAGCCTGGAATATCCAGTATAAACATCCGCTATTCGCATCTAGAGAAAATACATCGCCGACCGGAGAACCGACATACAAACGACCGCCAACCACAACGGGTTGAGTGCCGCCGGTTGTGGCCCCAGGGTAACCAAATGCCCATTTCAACTTTAGTTTTGGAATATCTTCTTCTTTCAAACCCGCAGCATCTTCAGGTTGAAATCGGCTATTAGAATTTGTATTTCCCCACCCATTCCATGATGGACCTACAGGCGTATTACTAAACGACTGTATATCTTCACCACAATATGCGGACTGGGGAATTGGGATATTCGGAACGCTACCAAATGCCTTGCCGGACAGGTATTCCGCCAAAATAATACGCTGCGTACGACTACGCTCACGTGCCTGGGATTGCATTACGCCAGTCTCCATTACTTCGAGGATGTGTTCTGGCGTCATTTGCCTCAAGACATCAATCTCTGGACCCAGAGCTTGATCAGCGCCAGATGATACATGACAGATTGCGCAATGTGTCTCAAAAAGATTGGCACCACCATCTTGAGCCTGAACAAAACCAATAGTAATGCCGAAGATAAGGAAACTGATCGACGATATAAAGATACGAAATTTCATATTTTTCTCCCGCAATAGGTAATAGATCTAATCAGACAAGAACAGGAAGTTCATTTTAATGAAAATCACTATAGAATCTAACCATACTATCGAACATCTCTCTGTGTACCAAGTAACGATAATAGACCCTGGCTATTAATGGGGCAATATGATTTAGATTGGATGGTTAATTTCAATTGATGAAATCCGAATTTAGCGCCACATTCTGGAGTAAAAATTTTTTGCAGACAGTCCGTTAAGTCCAAATATTATTATAAGCTTCGTTTAATGATTTTAACGCCCTCTCTATAATGGATTTCAACAATAATTATCTGAAGGTTATCGTAATAATGAATTAAATTTTAATTAGAATGTTGGATAAAAGGCAGTGCATCGAGCAGTCTCGATACTGCTATAATTTCTAAGCCCTTGATGGCTTGTTTAGGTTTGTTTGACAATGGAATGATTGCGCGTTTAAATCCATGCTTTACTGCCTCGTTCAATCGATCACTACCACCTTGTACTGGACGAATTTCTCCTGCCAATCCAATTTCACCAAATACTATAATGTCTCTTGCTAATGGAATATCACGCAAACTTGATAATATCGATAATATAATGGGCAAATCTGCCGATGTTTCACTGATTCTTACACCACCAACCACATTAATAAATACATCCTGGTCATAGGTTATAACATCAGCATGTCGATGAAGTACTGCCAATAACATGGCTAGACGATTTTGTTCTAAACCAACCGTTACTCTTTTAGGTTGCTGACCATAAGTTGAATTTACCAGTGATTGCACTTCCACCAACAAGGGTCTGGTACCTTCACGTGTAACCATAACTACACTACCCGAGGTATTTTCATCATGTCTGGATAAAAATATAGCTGATGGGTTTGTTACCTCGCGTAATCCGCGATCCGTCATGGCGAATACACCTAATTCATTGACTGCACCAAACCGGTTTTTTACAGCACGAATAACCCGATAACGATCACCACTATCACCTTCAAAATACAAAACAGTATCGACCATATGTTCCAATACCCGTGGTCCTGCCAGCGTCCCTTCTTTTGTAACATGTCCCACCAGAATTACAGCAGTATTCGTTTGCTTGGCATACCTGACTAATTGACCGGCACACTCACGGATTTGAGCAACAGAACCAGGTGCTGACTGTAACATCTCTGTAAACACAGTTTGAATTGAATCTATGACCATTACCTGCGGTTGCTCTGCCGCGGCTACTGCAATAATTTGCTCAAGTTGATTTTCAGTTAAGGTCCTTAATTTACCCAGCTTTAACTCAAGTCTTTTACCTCGTAGACTCAGTTGTTCAAGTGATTCTTCTCCTGATATATAGAGAGTCGATAATCCAGCAACTTCTGCAAGTGATGACATGGTCTGTAGTAACAAGGTTGATTTACCTATGCCAGGATCGCCTCCTATTAATATAACCGAGCCTCCTACAATTCCGCCACCCAATACCCTGTCTAATTCAGAAACCCCGGTAGATACTCTGGCTTCATCTCCAGTAACCACTTCATCGAGTGTCCTTGAAACAGGCAGACGTCCTGTGTTTGTACCGATACGCTTACTAGTGTGTGTTTTTTCAATAACTGATTCATTTAATGAATTCCAATTCTGGCACTCGGGACACTGACCTGTCCATTTTGGCGTCGATGCACCACATTCATTGCAAATAAATTGAATTTTAACCTTGGTCATTGACAATTACTTGTAGTCTCTTGTGCACACCGGTAACCAGTTCATAAGGTATTGTACCAGCATGATTTGCAATCTGTTCTACAGGAAGTCCATCCCCCCAGAGTTCAACTGTATCTCCAACATTTACAGTATCGAGCTTTCTTAAATCAACTGTAATCATATCCATAGATGGGTTACCTATAACCTGACAAAGTACCCCATTAATTAAAATTGGCGTGCCTGACTTTGCATGACGTGGGAAACCGTCACCATAACCTGCAGCTACAATCCCGACAGGCATGGTTTCAGGACAATACCAATCAGCACCATATCCAACTGATTCTCCTTTTTGAACAGTTTTAATAGAAATTAATTTGGATTGCAGGGTCATAACAGGTTTAAGATTATGATCAGAGGCAGTACTATTTTCCATAGGCGAGATGCCATATAGCATTAATCCAGGTCTGACTAGATCTGCATGGGTATCAGGCCAGGCCAGGATCCCGGCAGAATTAGCGATAGAGCGTTTGCCAGAAACAGCAGCACAGGCTTTATTAAATATTTCTAGTTGATGTGTTGTTTTATTAGAATCAGGGTCACTTGCGTCTGCAAGGTGCGTCATTAAAGATATATCTGGATTAACCTTATGACAGTCCAGTAATCGATTTCGTACTATTTCCAGCTCTGTTGGGAAAAAGCCCAATCTATGCATACCTGAATCTATTTTTATCCAGGTTTTTATAGGTATAGATATTCCGCTTTGCTCGATCATTTTGATCTGGTCTTGATGATGTATCACAATTTCAAAATCCATTTTCTCAATATCAGAAAATTCAGCAGGCGAATACGGTCCTTCTAATAAGATTATTGGCTTATCAATTCCAGCTTCTCGTAATTCTCTGGCCTCATCAATACATGCCACGCCAAAAGCATAAGATTGATTCAGTTCACGCGCTACACGGATCAATCCGTGTCCGTAGGCATCAGCCTTAACCACTGAAATTATCTTACTGTTTGGGGCCAGTGAACAGACCCGTGAATAATTATATCGAAGCGCTGCGAGGTTAATAACAACCTGTGCCGGCCGGGTCATTCATAACGTCCTGACATATACTGTTGTTCTTCAACATAATTTTCAAAGCGTGTGAATCGTCCCAGGAAGGATAATTTTACAGTGCCGATGGGACCATTTCGTTGTTTTCCAATTATAATCTCAGCGATTCCTTTATCTGGACTTTCATCATCATAGACCTCATCACGATAGATAAAAACAATGACATCTGCATCCTGTTCAATAGCACCTGATTCTCTTAAATCGGACATTATTGGGCGTTTATTAGGCCGCTGTTCCAGGCTACGATTTAGCTGTGATAAAGCTATTACTGGAATATTGAGTTCCTTTGCCATAGCCTTTAAGGACCGTGATATTTCAGAAATCTCTGTTGCTCTATTTTCTTTTGTACCCGGTACCTGCATTAATTGAAGATAATCAACTATGACCATATCCAGGCCATGTTCACGAGCCATACGACGACAACGAGCACGAAGTTCAGCTGGCGTCAGAGCTGGAGTGTCATCTATGTATAATTTAGCATCTTTTAAAATTTCAACCGCAGAGGTGAGCCTGGGCCAATCCTCATCATCAAGGTTTCCAGTCCTGACCTTATGCTGATCAATACGACCTAGTGAAGACATCATTCTCATAGAAAGCTGTTCTCCGGACATTTCCATACTAAACACCGCAACAGAACTACCATCCTTAATTACCGCATGTTCCGCAAGATTAATTGCAAATGCCGTCTTTCCCATGGAAGGCCTGCCTGCAACTATTATCAAGTCTGATTTTTGTAGCCCTGCTGTTTGTTTATCAAAATCATTAAAACCGGTAGATATCCCAGTAATATGACTTTTCTTGTGGAACAACTCATCAATACGATCCAGTGTGACAACTAGCAATTCCTTTATCGCATGATAGCCTTTTCGTCCTCTGGATTCCTGCTCGGCAATTTCAAAAATAGATTGCTCAGCTAAATCCAGAATTTCGTTACTGGATCTTCCCATAGGGTTAAAAACAGAATCACTGATTTCAGTTGTGGCGGTAATTAACTGTCTAAGTATTGATCGTTTACGAACGATATCCGCATAGGCGGCTATGTTACTGGCTCCGGGTGTGCTATCAGCCAAGGCTGATAGATAACTCAGTCCACCAGCATCATCTAATATTTGATTATTTTCGAGATATTCTGCAACAGTCACCAAATCAATTGGATCACCATTGGCATCCAGGTCAGAAATTGCATTAAAAATCAGACGATGATCGCGACGATAAAAATCATCAGATCTTAATCTTTCGGCAACCTTTTCCCACGCATCTCTTTCCAGTAGTAATCCACCAAGTATTGCCTGTTCGGCCTCGATGGAATGGGGAGGAATTTTTAGAGAAGTCGTCTCTGAATCCAGATTTTTTTGTACCGATTCGGCCATAGAACTATGCACACACAATAATAAAAAAGGTAAACTACCAGCAAAAGCCCAAACCACTCCGGGTATTTAAATATATAGTATAAACGCAAGTAATTAGTTACAGATACGTTTTCTGCTTGTATTGCGGCAACTACATAAAAAGGCTTTAGTCTTCTTCGGGCACAATATTTAGCCGGATTGATGCAGTAATATCGGCATGAAGATTCACTTCAACATCAAATTCACCTATATGTCTGAATGGTCCGTCCGGCAACCTCACTTCATTTTTTTCTAATACAATACCAGTTTCTGTAACAGCCTGTGAAATATCAACAGTGCCTACAGAACCGTATAATTTTCCTTCAGGACCAGCCTTTCTTTTTAAAGTGATACTTAATCCAGCAAAAGATTCAGCCCTGGCAGTAGCCTTACCAATAACATCAGCCTGTGCTAATTCAAGTTCGGCTCGTTGCGATTCAAATTTTTCAATATTTGGCTTTGTAGCAGGGACTGCCTTACCTTTGGGGATAAGATAATTACGACCATATCCGGATTTGACTCGAACTTTCGCTCCCAGATTTCCCAAATTGCCAACTTTTTCCAGTAAAATTACTTCCATTACTCACCTCCGGTTTCAGATAATCATATTACACCTAATCCGCATCGTCAGGCATGGATTTTTTTCCCCGGTTAAGGGCATCTGCCATACCGATACAGACGAGGAATAACGCCATTTGCGGTAGAAACAATAAGAAACTATACATAAGGATTAACCAATTTTTTGATAATGCACGAATGAATACTATTCTATGCACACTCGCAATACCTTGAATCACATGCATAACTAACATAACAGCAAGAAAATTACTTGCCAACCTTGATAAATCCTCAAGATTTAGAATACTAAAAAGAAAGCAGGCTATAGTTAAAAACGTTAACCAACGCGGTAATAATAAATCCTGAAATTCTTGTCTAAAGCCACCTGGATTAAACAAAGTTGATTGCCAACGACGTGCCAGTAACACTGTGGCAATTAGACTAATTACAATACCTGCCGCAACAATACCGCTGATAAATGGCAGGATACTGTCAAAAACTTCTTCTAACTGAGCAACTTCAGATGTGGAGAAATTATTTTCAATTAGGCTATGGATCCAGGTTTGCCACAAAGTTGATAACTCTTCGTTAAAAAAGGCCAGGATTACAACAAACAAAATACCAATGCCTCCAGCAACAAGAACTGCCACCCCTTGTGATTCTGTTATTCGCAACACGATAGAAGTTGCCCATACCGGTAGCCAAACACTGGTTGCAAATGCTGCACCCATCCCAATACCGATATTACTAAAATACCCAAAAAGTGAGATAAACAATACTGTCCCGATCAGGATGCGAAAACTACTTTTTCCGCCTTTTCTTAGGGTAACTAAACCTAATGGAGCACCACTAAGAATATAAGATAGTGGTGGTACCAATAGTGAAAGGATAGTGATAAGACTGATCATTGCCACAGATTTAAATCTGCCAGACAATATATAGTTTCCCAATGACTTCATTGTAATTCGCTTTGCAAAAGCAACCTGTGATTTTTAATTCAAACTAATAGGAGTTATGCCCGCTTACAATTATTTTACGGGCACAGAAATAACAAAAATATAATTTTTATAAACTAGTGAGTATCTGAATAGGGTAATAACGCAAGATAGCGAGCACGCTTTATAGCAGTGGATAATTGTCTCTGATATCTTGCCTTAGTTCCTGAGACCCTGCTAGGTACTATCTTACCAGTCTCAGTAACATAAGCTTTTAAAGTATTTAGATCCTTATAATCAATCTCTATAAAGCCTTCTGCAGTAAATTTACAAAATCGTTTTCTTCGAAAATACCTGGCCATTTTTTGATATCCTGGATTTAATTTGTAGTGGGTTCTGATTTAGCATCCGGTTCAATTGACTCCTGAACAGGTTCTTCTACTGTTTCATTTCCGAGTGGCGGAGGTTCATCAACAATATTGGCATCCTCGGATACTTTATTATCTGGCTTTACATCTACAACAGTTGTGTCCTCGGAATCAACGATAACTTCCTCAGAAGGCTGTTCATTTTTAGCAGATACTTCTTGCTCATTATCTTGTTCCTGATTTGCATCAGGCAGAATGGCATCCTCTGACGTCATCGGATCATTTTCGTTTATTTCTGTCGGTATTGTTGTAGCTGCAGCAGCTGCTGCTGCAACTGTTGCTGCCTCATGCATCGCTTTAATTTTTTCTCTCTCCTCCTGCTCTTCCTTGCTCTTTGCAAGAAATGAGGGCTCTGTCTCTGGTTTGTCGCGAAGGATCACTATATCTCGAATCACGGCATCATTGAATCTGAAGCCACTATTTAATTGACTTAAGGTTTCCTGATTGCATTCGATATTCATAAGAACATAGTGTGCTTTATGCGCTTTATTTATCGGATATGCCAAGAGGCGTCTGCCCCAATCTTCAAGTCTATGGATAATGCCATTTTCAGATTCGATGATCGTTTTATAACGTTCAATCATCGCAGGTACTTGCTCACTCTGATCCGGGTGGACCAGAAATACAATTTCATAATGTCTCATTGTAATCCTCATGGGTTATCGCTCCCTGTCAATAATCACGCAGTGGAGCAAGGATGAAAAACAGCCGCAATTCTAGGTGATGGTTTACCTTAATGCAACCAAAGGTAATCACTTTCACCTTAATAATCTTGATTTTATCAGCAAAAATTCAATTATTATCGCTAACACTTAACCCTTACATAGCTACCGGGAGCATCTTCTAGCGGGGCCAATCCGGCACCTCCCACGATACGGGCGCTAACTTTGTCATCATCAACAACTGAGCTGAGCCATTTTTGCCAATCAAGCCACCAGGATCCTTCATGGGATTTTGTCTTAGCATACCAACTCTCCGCATTAACCTTTGGTGATGGTCCAGTATAATATCCATATTTCTTGGCATCTGGATGATTAACGATCCCGGCAATATGACCAGACTTACCTAACACGAATCTAATTGGTCCTGAAAATAATTGTGCTCCTAAATACGTGCTCTTCCAGGGTGCAATATGATCATCCTCAGTTGAAATAAAATAACTAGGGGTTTGTATGGTTGAAATATCTATTTTGACATCACCTATAGAAATGCCACCAGGCTCTTTAAAAATATTTTCCAGGTACATCTTCCGTAAGTAAGTGCTATGCATTTTTGCTGGCATACGAGTTGAGTCAGAATTCCAATAAAGCAGGTCAAATTCCTGTGGCGATTTACCTAAAAGATAATTGTTAATGTAAAACGACCAAATAAGATCATTTGCCCGTAACAAATTAAATGACAACGCCATATCTTTACCTTCATGAAAACCCTGAGCATCCATTTTTTTCTCAAGATCACTAATCTGTGATTCATCAATAAAAACACCTAAATCACCTGGTTCAGAAAAATCTATCAATGATGTTAAAAAACTGGCAGAGACAATGCGTTTATCTTCTTTTGCATGCAGATAAGCTAGTGCAGCGCTAAGTAATGTCCCACCAATACAGTAACCAATAACATTTATCTCATTTTCATCGGTTGCCTTTGATATAGCATCTAATGCTGCAATAGGCCCTTGAAATACATAGTCAGAGAAATCTTTTTCTTTATGAGATGCATCTGGGTTAACCCAGGATATTATAAATACGGTATGACCTTGCTCAGTTAACCATTTGATAAAAGAATTTTTTGGTTGTAAATCGAGAATATAAAATTTATTTATCCAGGGTGGGATAATAAGTAATGGGCGTTTAAATACTTTCTCAGTAGTCGGGGAATATTGTATCAATTGCATCAAGTCATTTTCATATACTACTTTTCCCGGACTAACAGCAATATTCTTGCCAAGCTCAAAAGCATTTAGATCTGCCATTTTTATTCGTAATTGACCTGATTCAGAATCAAAATCATTACAAAAATTTTCAAATCCCTTTAAAAGATTACTACCATTGGATTGAATGGTTGACTCAATGACCTCAGGATTAGTCGCTATAAAATTAGCGGGAGACATAGCGTCTATAAATTGTTGGGTATAAAAAGCAGCTTTTTTTGCACTATTTTCATCAAGATAATCTATCTTATTTACCATTGCATGCAATGTATTGGCGGTGAGTAAATATGACTTCTTAATTAATTCAAAATAGGGAGAATCATTCCATGCTTCATGTTTAAATCTTTTATCTGTAGTTGTTTTTGGTTGTTGTTTATCTGTATCAGTAGCAAAAATATTATTAAAACTATCCCCCCACAAATCAAATAGAGAACTCATAGCTTTTTGCTGGTTCTCCATTATTTTTTCTGGCTTACTCCATAACTCCAAAGATAGATTCAAATAGGACTGGTGTATCCCTGATGGGTCAGTATCTGATGATTGTTTATTTAGATAATCCAGAAATAAATCATTGATTTCAGAAAAAATGTTTTTATCTGAAATCTGTGATGAATCTTTTCTATGCGACAATATATCTTTGTTATGTTTCGATTTCATTGGCTACGTTTGTCTCTCTCAAGCATAAATTCAGGGTATGATCTAACAAATTGTTGCGTTGCAGCATAATGTTTAATGTCAATTTAGTCAAAACATTTTCGTTACTTTTTTATGTTTGACTCATGCTTTAACCCAAAAGACGACTATTGCAGCAATTTATATTTGTAAATTGATAGCGATTTTTCAAGATTACTATTGTTTAAGGTTATCAAGTTTGACCTTTGGATTATATTATTTAGCCATGCTTTTTTTACAACTTTAACCTACAATACCGTGAATAATTAATTCGACCTAAATACTCAATATCTATTTTATTACACAGGTTAATTAATAATAATCACGTCGCTTACTAATGGAGGAATTGCGATGATAAGTCGTCCTGTTTTATTAGCTTTCATTTCAATACTGTATACATCACAGGTTTTAGCTGATCTCACTTCAGCCGACAATGCACGTGAGTCGGGTGATTATGCAACTGCCATTGCAGAATACCGGACACTTGCAGAAGCAGGTGATAATGTCGCTCAAGCAACACTAGGCTACATGTTATATATAGGGGAAGGTGTAAGTCAAAATTATCAAGAAGCAATAACCTGGTATGGCCCGGCAGCCGAACAGGGAAATGCCGATGCCCAGTATAATCTGGCCGTTGCATATGCATTTGGTGAAGGTACGGAGCAGAATTTTACCGAAGCGGTTAGATTATATTCCCTGGCAGCTGAACAAGATCATGCTATTGCCCAGTACAGTCTCGGGCTCTCCTATACCTATGGTGAGGGTGTCGAACGAGATCCCGAAAATGCCGCATATTGGTATACCCAATCTGCCGACAATGGCTATGTTCGCTCCCAAGTTTTGTTAGGTAGTAAGTATCATACTGGCGACGGAGTTACCCTTAATTATCAGGAGGCCGCAAGTTGGTATGCAAAAGCTGCAGAACAAGGCGATGCAATTGCACAATTTAATCTTGGAAGCATGTACCGTTCAGGAACTGGTGTAGAACAGGATATTAATGAGGCGATGAAATGGTATCAATTATCATCGCAACAGGGATATATAACCGCAACGGATGAACTCACCAATCTGGAACGTGCCTTAGCCGCACAAGATAATGTTCAACAATCTACTTCTACCACTGTTATTTCAAATGAAGAGTCAGTAATAAATGACACGGTGGAAATTGACGCCCCCACCGAAGAGTTAGATACGATAAGTTCCAACATGGATATCATACAGGAAGTTGATGAAGCATATGTATCAGAACAAGCAGAATTTAACGAAGCACAAACAGAACTATCTACTTCCGATTCCAGCTTATTAACTTTGGACAATGTTGACCCTAGTTTACCTGGGGAGATATCTAGTGTCACAGAGCAACTATTATCTGATTCTGGAGATACAAATAGTTACCACCAGGAAGTTGAAGGATCAGCCCCTGTAGAGGAAATTGGTACAGAATCCACAACTGAACAATCAAGTGGATTTTTTAGTCGCCTGTTTTCTCGCAGTAATAAAAATAAAACTGAACCTTCAGATAACTCCGAAACGGTTGAAAACAATAATGAAGAATTAATCTCTGATATTAATAGCATGGATGACGCTCACGTTAGTCCTATGGAAGAAAAAACAGAAATTAATGAACCTGAACAAAATATCGTTGCTGAAAGTAAAGATAAGGAGTCCTCTGGTTTTTTCAGTCGCCTATTTTCCCGCGATAATAATAATAATAATCATCAAACGGAAACTTCAGATAACACCGAAGATGTTAAAGACAATAATGAAGAATTAATATCTGATACTAATAGGATGGATGACGCTGATGTTAGTCCTATGGAAGAGATAGCAGAGATAAATGAACCAAAAAATGATGTCGTTGCCGTAGCTGAAGTGAAGGAATCAGGCGGCTTTTTCAGCCGTTTATTCAAGAGAACATCTGATGAAGATACTAATATTGATGAAACTCCTGAACCAGAAGTAATAGCAATGGCTGAGAATGCAACTTTAATAGAAGTCCCTATTGAAGATGTTGCTGAAATTGATTTCAACAGGCTAAACAATCTCTTCGAACAAGGATTAACTGAATTAGCTAAAAAAAATTACGACGAGGCAGTTAGATTATTCCGTTCAGCTGCAGCACAAGGCGACCCTATGGCCCAGCATCAAATTGGAACACTACATTATCAGGGGTTGGGACTGAAACAGGATTATGATGGCGCTGCGCTATGGTATAGACGTGCAGCAGAACAAGGAAATGTCGATGCACAGTATAGTCTTGGCAATATGTTTCTAATGGGAGAAGGAATACCCCAGGATGATGTCCAGGCGCAGTACTGGTATAACGAGGCAGCGACACAAGGTCATACCTCCGCCATGCATAATTTACAAAATCTGGAACGCTTTTCAGAAACCAATGAATTGATTACTGAAGATATCTCCAGTGAAATTGAAGTTATTGATGACACCTTAACGAGGAATGTTGAACTCGCGATGGATACTGAAATCACAGAATCTGGAATAGAAAAACAAGAATCATCAGACAATATAGACGCATCGATTGAACCGATGGTTCAATCTAACGCCCCAACCTCCCTTGCTATAGTAGATTATGAGCGAGGTCTGGCTTACTCATTTGGTGAAGGTGTCGCAAAAAATCTGGATGCAGCTTTTAATTATTTTAAAAAATCTGCGGAAAACAATTATCCCCCCGCTCAATATAAACTTGGGATCGCCTACGCATATGCTGAAGGTACAGCACAAGATAAATCACAAGCTGTTTACTGGTATCAAAAAGCTGCATTACAAGGTCATTCAATTGCTCAACGAAATCTCGGTGTAATATATGAGAATGGAGATGGCATAGATCAGAATAAAGCACAGGCATTGGCCTGGTATAGTATTCTCGCAGAAAGTGGCAATGTTATGGATGTTCGTCGCCAAGAGAGTCTTTCTAATGAATTAACAGCAGATGAAATTGCTGAATCTGAACGCATAAAAAATGATTTATTAGCACGAATAATTTCAAACTAAACCACAGAGCAAGATCGTTTAGTATCAAATAAATTCGACCAAAATACAAAAAAGAACGGAAAACAAGATCGAAGCAATAACACTTTTTTCATCTTCAGAACAATTTTATATCAGAATATAAATTACTTTTAAATGTTAACTTAACAAATGAATTCCTCAGAAACCCGTAAAAAAGTTATAGAAATTAAAAATCTTTCTACACATTACGGTGGTGTTATTGCCCTGGATAATATAAATCTGTCTCTGTATGAACGTGAGATCCTGGTTGTGATGGGCCATAGTGGTTCCGGCAAAAGCACCTTATTTAAAAACATATTAGGGCTGATGAAACGCAGCACTGGCAGCATAGAGGTTTTAGGTAAGGAAACTACCAATCTTGATAAAAAAGGATTGTATAAATTACGGCGAAATATTGGTGTGGCATTTCAAAATGGCGCATTGTTCAGCTCCTTGTCTGTAGGAGAGAATGTTGAGTTACCATTACATGAACATACAAATCTGGACAAAAGTACTATTCAAATCATGACGCGTATGAAACTTGCCTTAATGAATCTGACAGATTGCGAAGATCTTATGCCTGACCAATTATCAGGTGGCATGTTAAAACGGGCTGGTCTTGCACGAGCAGTTGTGATGGATCCTAAACTATTATTTTTTGATGAACCATCAGCAGGTTTAGATCCAGTTACTTCAGCACAACTTGATAATCTAATACTTCAGTTACGAGACGCTTTAAATATGAGTATCGTCATCATAACGCACGAACTTGAAAGTGCATTTCATGTTGCTGACAGAATTACGGTCCTCGATAGAGGCAAGCAAATCATTACCGGCACCAAGGAAGAAATCCGTGCAAGTGAAGATGAACGTATAACCAATATGTTAAATCGCGTGCCTAGCAAAAAAGAAATGGACGGCGATGCCTATCTTAAAGCGCTAACTGAATGAATTCGTATGTACTTTATCAAAATTAACAAATATATAGTTGACCTGATAGAAAGAATTGGCCGTTCGGGTGTGTTTCTGATCATAGGATTATGGAATATTATTATTCCACCTTATCAACTGTTCCCTTTTTTGAAACAACTATGTTTTATTGGTACCAGATCTTTACTGGTAATCATTGTGTCCGGGGTTTTTGTTGGCATGGTAGTTGCTTTGCAATTTTATGATACGCTTTTACGGTTTGGTTCCGTTGCATTATTAGGCTCTGCAGTGGGACTGAGTCTCATAAGAGAACTTGGACCTGTTCTCACAGCACTCATCATTATAGGTCGAGCAGGATCAGCTATTTGTGCAGAAATCAGTATTATGCGAAATGAACAACAAATAGATGCTCTAGAGTGTATGGCAATCGACCCCTTCAAGCATTTAATTGCACCTAGACTATTAGCTGCCATGATCTCAGTGCCTATTTTAACTGCAATATTTATTACAGTTGGTATATTTGGAGGGTATTTTGTCGGAGTAATACTAATGGGTGTGAGTCCCGGCTCATATCTGGGAGGTATGTATGATTCAGTTCTCTTGCGAGACATTTTAATGGGAAGTATAAAATCATTCATGTTTGGTTCAATCATGATTTGGGTAGCGACAGTAAAAGGTTTTTACCTTCATCTTGATAAAAGTGGTGCCCATGGTTCTGAAGGTGTAAGTAAGGTAACAACAGATGCTGTAGTTCTAGCGTCTATCTCAGTTTTATTTGCTGATTATATAATTAGTGCAATTATCCTATAGGAATACAAAATGAGCGATAAACAATCAAAAATAGAATTCGGTGTTGGTGTCTTTATGGTTTTCGGACTGATAGCCATATCATTTATTGCAATTCGTCTTGGTGACCTGAGTATGTTTGGAAAGGACCAATATGAAGTTATCGCACGATTCACATCAGCCTCGGGCCTTAGAACAGGTGCATATGTAGAGGCAGCTGGTGTACGGGTTGGGGAAATTGACAACATAGTATTTGATACAGAAGACTATTACGCAATTGTCACGCTGAATATTGATAATGGTGTAATGATATCCGAAGATGCTATTGCATCAGTCAGGACTGCCGGGATAATTGGCGATAAATTTGTAAAATTGACTGCGGGGGGCTCTGATGTCTATCTTACAGATGGAATGGAGATATATGAAACTGAGCCATCCATCAATCTGGAAGAACTTATTAGCAAATATATTTTTGAGAGTGGCGAATAATAATATACTAGAACAAAATTCTATCTATTTCAGATATGGAAATCTAGCCTTCCATCTCTTTTGGATTAGATCCGCTTTCTTCCTTATATTTTTCGATTCTGCGCTGGATATCTGACATCAAACCATCCATACCTTCATTTTTAACTATCGCAGCAAAGGTACTACGATAATTGGCCACCAGACTTACTCCCTCGACAACAACATCATAGGCAAACCATTTCCCTTCATTATTTTTAAGTTTGTAATTTACTGGAATTTCAATATTTCCAGCAACGATGACAGTTTCTACCACACCCAGTTTTCCACGTATTACTTCATCTTTATATATAATTTCCTGATCGGTATATGCCTCAATCTTGGAACGGTATGTAGCTTCTATATACTGAGAGAAGAATTCAGTAAATTTTTTACGCTCTTCTTCAGAAGCTCTCTTCCATTGTGTAGCAAGTACACTTTGTGACATGCTTCTAAAATCAAATCCCTCATATATCAAAGCAGCAATTTGATTCCAACTGGTTTCACGATCCAGTGATTTATCCTGCAAGATTGATATTACTCTGTCAGTCGTATCTTTAACACGACCCATGGGAGTTGAATAATCTGCTGCAACCAGATTAAATGTAAGTAATACCAGAAAAGAAAATACCAGTGAACGAAGCATATTGATGTTCCTCGTGCTGAATAGGTTAATGTTATCTATAACCTGATATTACCTTCTGTACCAAAAAAGCCAAGTACTTTGGTAAAAATGATAATTTTATTGGTTTATTAAAAAATTAGAATTAGCCGTTAAATCAGTCCAATATATTTTTGCTATTAAATAAGCCATTGATTACTAAAGATAAACAAGTAACTTTAACCATGAGCGCACTATCAGCCAACCTTGATAAGTTTAATGACTACAGCAAGCCATTAACCCTATGATTTTGATTAACTAAGGTAATATATAGGTCTTAATTTACATTTTAGACGTTAATCTCCATGACAAAAAAAATTTTTACAAATCCACGATACTCTCAGGTATTAAAGGATGATTAAAGCCAATATTATCAGGCTAATTGTAGTACTGGGTATTATATTAATAAGCGCCGAATTTTTTATTTTAGGTTTTCATCATTATCTAACGATCGAAAAACTGATTGAGGTGAAGACTGTCCTTAGCGAATTCAAAACCAATTTTCCTTTATATACTGTAATTATATTTTTTCTTTTATATGTAATTGGTACAGGACTATCTCTGCCTGTCGCGGGATTTTTAACAATTACCAGTGGGGTATTATTTGGTCTATTTTGGGGCACATTGATAGTTAGTGTTGCCGGTACCGTAGGGGCGACAATAGCATTTTTGCTTTCACGTTATTTATTCAGAGACTATATTCAATCTCGCTATGCTGAAAAATTATCAAGGATAAACAATGGCATCACAAAAAACGGCAATATGTATCTACTTTCTTTACGATTGATTCCAGTAATTCCATTTTTTATCATTAATGCAGGCATGGGACTAACACCAATACCAGTAGTTTCATTTTCTCTTATAAGCATAATAGGTATGGTGCCGATATCTTTAATATTAGTTAATGGTGGAGTCCAATTGGTAGCAATTAATACCATTAAAGATATTATGTCACCACAGGTGATCGTATCACTGTCATTAATTGCCTGCATTCCATTCCTGGCACATTACATTACAGTACGTTTCAATGACAAAGAGTTGCTAAAATAATCATACATTTTATTGGTACCCTTAAACTCAACACTCTACTAACTTTCAAGGATTAATTATTAAATGAAGAAATTCGATTTTGATCTCTTCATCATAGGCGCAGGTTCTGGTGGTGTTAGAGCAGGACGAGTTGCAGCCAGCCATGGTGCAAAAGTAGGAATTGCTGAAGAGAATTATCTTGGTGGCACATGCGTTAATGTGGGCTGTGTTCCAAAAAAATTATTTGTTTATGCATCATATTTTTCAGAAGAGTTTGAAAATTGCAAAAGTTATGGCTGGGATGTAGAAAAAACAAATTTTAATTGGCAAAAATTAATATCAAATAAAAATCAAGAAATATTACGGCTCAACAAAATATATGAAAAACTTTTGAATGAATCAGGTGTTGAAATAATTTATGGCAAGGCTAAATTAATTGACAATAATACAATCAATATAAATAAAAATTCTATTAGCGCTGAGAAAATCCTCATTGCAACAGGAGCCTGGCCAACAATCCCCGACCTGCCCGGCAAGGAATTTATTATTTCGTCGAATGATGCTTTTCATCTCGATGCATTACCTGAAAAAGTTATTGTCGTAGGTGGTGGATATATCGGCGCAGAATTTGCCGGGATATTTAATGGCCTTGGTGTTGATACAACGTTGGTTTATAGAGGCCATAAGATATTAAAAGGATTCGATACAGAATCAGGGGAATTTCTGAGTCAGGAAATAGTAAAAAAGGGTATAAAATTACTTTTAAATACAACAATCGATTCAATATCAAAAAATGATAATGATGTATTAAAAATAGATCTGAATACAGGTCAAACTATAGATACAAATATGATTTTGTATGCAACTGGAAGACATCCAAATACAGCAGGACTAGGTTTGACTGAGATTGGCATTAAGCTTGATGAGAGTGATGCGATAATAATTAATAGTGATTTTCAATCTAGTATTCCATCAATCTATGCAATTGGTGATGTAACAAACAGGTATAATCTTACACCAGTAGCCATATCTGAAGGTATTAAGCTTGCAAATGATCTATATGGCAATAATAAATTAGATATGGACTATGAAAATATCCCTACCTGTATATTTAGTCAGCCTAATTTTGCGACCGTTGGTTTGAGTGAAGAAAGTGCAAGGGAACATAATATTGATATATCAATTTATAAAACACAATTCAAGCACATGAAACATAGTTTATCTGACAACACAGAACAAACATTCATGAAGCTAGTTGTTGATAATATCTCTGATAAAGTCATAGGCGCACATATGGTTGGCCATGATGCAGGAGAAATTATACAGGGAATCGCTATTGCCATAAAAGCAGGTGCTACAAAAGCAGACTTTGACTCTACCATAGGAATCCACCCAACTGCAGCAGAAGAGTTTGTTACTATGCGCAATGCAACGACATAACCTATTTATTTGTTATTTATTTTAATAACCTTCCCGTTAATGAATTTACTTCTAATTAAAATTTTGAATTTATTTTGTCTCATCAAGATGCGTGAACTTATAATTATATTAATACTTATTGTTCCAAATCAAAGTTTCGCTGACACGCCAATTTTTGCAATTGCATCAAACTTAACAGCGCCAATGACTGAGATCGTAAATCAATTTAAAATTGAAACGGGAGAGGCAATAAGGCTCTCATTCGGATCATCTGGAAATCTGGCGCGGCAAATTATCCAGGGGGCGCCTTATGAATTATTTATCTCTGCTGGACAAGAATATATCGATTTTCTATCTGAGCATGGAGCGCCCATAAAGTCTACTTCGGAATATATCTATGGCGACATAGGGTTTTATATCCCAAATGACTCGACCATTAATAATGCAACAACTTTTAATTCGATCATCTATGCATTGAACTTCAATTCTTATCGAAAAATAGCTATCGCTAACCCTGAACATGCACCTTACGGAATTGCTGCATTACAGGCATTGATAAATGCTGGATTATGGGCAGTTGAGAAAGATCATCTACTTCTTGCAGAAAGTGTTTCACATGTAGTTCCCTATGCATTATCCGGAAACGTGGACATTGCGATAATTCCTTACTCATTTATTTTACAAAATAACCTGAATTCCCAGGGCAAGTATTTTCCGATACCTACATCCTGGTATATAAGAATCAGTCAATATATTGTTGAATTTAATGGCGCTAGTCAGGTTAGCCTGAAGTTTAAAGAATATCTTGAACTAGAAACGACGAAAAATACTCTCTTGCAATACGGTTATCACCATATAGGAAATGAGTAAATGGATTGGCAAGCATTTAAATTATCATTTAGCCTCGCCTTTTATACATGTTTATTTCTTATCCCTACTGGTATATTCGTGGCCAGAATTATTGCCTGGAGACAATTTGCCGGGCGTAGCCTGTTGCAGGCCCTACTGGCATTACCGTTAATTTTACCCCCAACAGTATTGGGTTTTTATTTACTGACTTTAATGGGAAATCGCTCACCAATTGGTCAAAGCTATGAAGCTCTGGTTGGTAATTCACTCGTATTTTCATTCGAGGGTATACTCATTGCATCAATTATTTTTAATATCCCTTTTGCAATACAGCCCATTCAACGGGCCTTCGAATCTATTCCACATACAATAAGAGAAGCTGCATGGACTTGTGGGTTAACTAACTGGTCTACTTTTCTTAAGATTGAATTACCACTTGCCTGGCCTGGCATTTTGACATCATTTATTTTAACGTTTGCCCATACCTTAGGTGAATTTGGTGTTGTACTAATGGTTGGTGGAAATATTGAGGGCGAAACACGGACAATTGCAATATCTATTTATGACCGAGTGCAAGCCTTTGATAACAACAGTGCCGCTATAATGTCAGCAAGTTTACTCATAATTTCGTTTGTTTCCATTGCCTTTATTTACGTCTTCAATAATAAACTTATCCGACATTATGAATCATAATCAGGTGTGTCTAAATCAAACATATCCTATTCCCTTGGATATAAATTTCTCATGTAATAATGGAGAAATTTTTGTCATTGCCGGGCCATCAGGCAGCGGTAAAACTACGATACTGAGAAGTATCGCAGGACTATACAAACCAGAGAAGGGTAAAATAATTTGCAAGGATAATGTATGGTATGACACGGATTCAAAAATTGATGTGCCCGTACAAAAAAGAGCAGCAGGATTTGTTTTTCAAAATTATGCTCTGTTCCCACATTTAACAGTACGCGAAAATATTGCTATCGCAATAATTGAAAAAGACAAAAAAAAGCAAAATATATATATTGATGAACTGCTTGATACAGTGCATCTAGAAGGATTGGCATCTCGACTACCCTATCAATTGTCTGGTGGCCAACAACAACGGGTTGCAGTTGCGCGCGGACTGGCAAGAAAACCAGAAATTCTATTATTGGACGAACCATTTTCATCCGTTGACCAACAAACACGGCGGTATCTGGTCAGAGAGCTCGCACAATTACGAGATAGATTGCAAATTCCTATTATCCATGTCACGCATGACCTGAATGAGGCAAGGAGAATTGCCGACAAACTTTGTATTATTAACAATGGTTTTAGTTTACAAATTGATACTGCAGAAAATGTCATGATGAAACCAGCTAAGGCAGAAGTTGCCAGACTTACTGGCCATGACAATGTGTTTATTGGAAAAGTAAAAGGACATGATAAAGATGCAAATAAGACTTATATATACTGGCAAGATAAGATTCTGCAATCAATTTATTCTCCACAATTTAGAGAAAATGAACTATTACACTGGTTTATACCTTCATCTCAGGTCATTCCAGTAAATATAAAATCTTCCAATGATAATTATGATAATGTTCTGAAAGGTAAAATTTTAGAGGTTATACAACTTGGTGAAGGATCAATTTTATCAATAACGCTAGAAGGTTTACCTGAACCCGTGCAAATGAATT
>JBNMOP010000014.1:0-40441 GCA_051275005.1 Gammaproteobacteria bacterium
GTTTAAAGTTAATTACCAGGCGTGAGGTATAACATAGCATTTCGTTGGCTCGAGCCGGAAAAACTGGATTAACAGCAGATTAAAATCAGGGATTAAATCGTTGAATAATATCTTTAAGCAAGTCATTATCGGGCGCTGCCTTCAGGGCAGTTTTCCAGACTTTACTCGCTTCCTTTTTATCTCCCTTAACCCAGAGGACTTCCCCCAGATGAGCTGCTATCTCCGCATCCGGAATAATATCCAGGGCACGTCGTAAATATAGTATTGCCTCTTCCAGTTTACCCATACGGTATAAAACCCAGCCCTTACTATCGAGAATATAATGATCGTGCGGACTTACCTCAATGGCTTGATCAATTAGCTGCTCCGCTTCTTCATAACGCTCCGTTCTGTCGGCCAGGGTGTACCCCAAAGCGTTTAGCGCTTGCGAATTCTCCGGTTCTCGTTTGATGATGTGGCGTAAATCAGCCTCTGAAATATCGAGCCTGTCAATTTTCTCGGCCAGCATGGCCCGAGAATAAAGCAAATCAGAATTGTAACCGTTCTCAATCGCTCGATCATAAATCTTCATTGCCTCGTTATACTCTTCTTCTTCAACCAGCAATCCGGCTTCAGCTTGAACTAAAACTACAGACTCAGTTTCGTTTTGAGTACGTATAGAACTTAAATGCAGCCTTGCATCTTCCAGTCTGTTCTGTTTTGCCAAAATTAACCCAAGCCTTATCTGGGAATCAAAATAGTTAGGTCCACCCTGCACACCCTGGTACCAAATACCTGCCTTGACCAGGTCGTCGCGATCTTCAGCAATTCTACCAAGATAGTAATTTACTTCGTTGGACCTATGACCACTTTTAGACAAACTGGAAAAATAAATATCTGCATCGTCAACCTGTCCAGATTGCAAATAAAGTAATCCCAGAGAGAACATAACATCAGGGTTATCTGGTTTCTGTGAAATAAGGTTTTCAAACTGTTGTCTCGCTTCATCATACATTCTAGATTCTAATAATAGGCGCGCATAATTCATTCTAAGATCGAAATCATCACCTTTACGTTTGCGGATAACATTTTCTAACCATGATATGGCTTCTTCTAATCGACCGGTTCGCTGAAGAATTGCAACGTATCCCAGGGCAACGGTGTCGTCCTCGGGATTAAGCTGATAGGTCATTTCCATTAGTTCAAGTGCGAAATCAAATTCGCCAAGAATGGTTGCAACACGGGAAAATGCAAACAAAACCTCGGGAGAGTCCTGGCGAGTCGCCATTAATTTATTCATTACTTCTATAATTACGTCTTTATCTCCTTCCCTACCAAGCAAATTCGCAACCATCAGTAGCTTTTGCTCTACATCGCCATAGGTATAGTCAAGAATACTTTCTAAATGTGTCAATGAAGATTTAACGTCACCGTTTCTCAAAGCCATTACAGCCAGGACCTGGTGCGGATCGGGATTCCTGGGATCTAAATCTGTCCAGAGATTAGCCATTTCCTCTGCAACCTCTGTTTCCCTGGCATAGACCGCTATACGAGTTGCCCGTTCTACAATTTTTGGGTCTCGTGTTTCCAATGCCAGGGCAGAATAATTCGTTAGCGATGTTTCGATATGACCACGTTGACCCGCAAATTCTGCCTCCAGAATTCGATACATTAGGTCCCCGGTTAAATCAATTTTTGGGCGTACGGGTTCGACCCGTACCAGCTTTGGTTCTGCTTCTGAATCAGCTGCATTAACACTATCAATAGCAGGTTTATCATTGACAACCGATGTAGCACAGGCTGACAGGAAAATCATTACAGCTACAGAAAGACATCTGAAAGAGTGATTAAAACAGGTCATTAATGAATTTAAAATTGTCATTATAATATGCTGATTCCGGGCTTGTTAGTGTTGAACTTTATCAGATATTGACATATTAGAAAAAGATTAGGTTCATCTTATTCTTATTACCAATGGGCAATATCCTATGTTAAAGGCCCTCTTCTGGGTAATGACCATATTAGATTTCAGAGTAATGTTTCTAACAAGTTGATATATAAATGATTTATACTACTTATATCGAAATATAGCATGTGAAGTAAATCTCAGCCAATTATATTGCCATGACACTTTTAGCACTAGGAATGAACCATATTACTGCACCGATTGAGGTACGTGAAAAGGTCGTGGTAAACGAGGATTCATTACCTGAAGTCCTGGGTAAGTTAAGCAGTCAACAGGGTATTAATGAAGTTGCAATACTATCTACCTGCAATCGCACAGAAATTTACTGCTCGCTTAATGAGGACGATAGTAGTGTAGTAATAGACTGGTTTTCACATTTCCATCATCTAAAAGTCCAGGATATTAGCCCATTTCTGTATTCCTACCCAGATGCAATAGCGGTTAAACACATTTTACGTGTTGCCAGTGGATTGGATTCAATGGTGCTTGGGGAACCGCAGGTTCTGGGGCAACTAAAATCTGCATATAAAATTGCTGTTGAGGCCGGAAGCATCGGACAGTTACTAGGACGATTATTTCAGCATTCATTTAAAGTAGCTAAAGAAATACGAAGTAATACTGAAATTGGTAACCATCCAGTCTCTATTGCCTATGCGGCCGTCAGACTGGGCCAACAAATATTTGGAGAATTCAGCAATAAAACTGCCTTACTCATTGGCGCAGGTGAAACAATAGGGTTAACGGCAAGGCATTTGCATGAATCAGGATTAAGTCGAATGATTATTGCAAACCGTACTCTGGAGCGATCACAGAATCTGGCCAGTGAGTTTTCAGGTTATGCGATTACCCTTGATGATATTAAAAATCATCTGCATGAAGCGGATATTGTGATTTCATCTACTGCCAGTTCCGAACCAATCATTAGTAAGGAGATGATTGATGATGCCATCAAAAAGCGTAAACATCGTCCTGTATACATTGTAGACATAGCCGTACCTAGAGATGTTGAAACCGAGGTAGGTGAACTTGATGATGTTTACCTGTATACCGTTGATGACTTACAAGGCGTGATCGATGAGAATTTACGAAACAGGGAACAGGCAGCAAAACAGGCTGAGGAAATCATTGATACTCAGGTCATACATTTTATGGACTGGATGAATTCTTTGAATACTGTATCCACAATCAAGGCAATACGTGAACAAGCTAATACTATCCAACAAGAAGTCCTGAATGCAGCAGTAAAAAAACTAACCCTGGGAGAAAGTCCGGAAAAGGTGATAAAAGAATTAGCCTGGTCCCTATCAAATAAGCTCATTCACTCCCCTAGCGCAAACCTGCGTAATGTAAGCAATGAAGAACAAGATGGTTTATTACGCGCCGCCAGAATTTTATTTGATGTGCCTACAGATTCAGGTTCATCTGATGAATAAAATTTCAACTCCAATCAATTAAGAACCTACACTTTATAAAAAACCGTCAAATGCTTAATAACAGCCTGCAACGTAAACTCGAGAAATTGGCGGAACGTAGAGAAGAGATTCATGCGTTATTGTCCGATCCTTCGGTGATACAAAATCAGAATTACTTTCGGGAACTAAGCAAAGAAGCCGCCGAGGTTAGCCCAATTGTGGACTGCTTTCACAAATATCAGAAACAGTTAATGTCGATTCAGGAAGCCCGAGATATGCTGGACGATAATGATCAGGAAATTCGCATCATCGCAGAAGAAGAGTTGCAACAGAGGGAACCTGAAATAATAGAACAGGAACTCGAAATTAAAAGATTGCTGTTGCCTAAAGACCCGGCCGATAGCAGCAATACTTTTCTTGAGATCAGGGCAGGAACGGGCGGAGAAGAAGCGGCATTATTCTCAGCAGATTTAATGAAAATGTACTCCAAATATGCTGAAACAAGAGGTTGGAAAATTGAGATCATCAGTACCGCACTAAGTGACCTTGCAGGATATAAGGAAATCATTATTCGTATAATTGGTTCTGGTGCGTACTCACGTCTTAAATTTGAATCCGGCGTACACCGCGTACAACGCGTCCCTGAAACTGAATCTCAGGGACGTATACATACTTCTGCATGTACTGTGGCAATCATGCCTGAAGCAGATGAGATCAGCGAAATTGAAATTAAGAATGATGATCTTAAGATTGATACATTCCGTGCGTCCGGTGCTGGAGGTCAGCATGTTAATAAAACCGATTCAGCTATCAGAATAACCCATTTACCTAGCGGTACGGTGGTTGAATGTCAGGATGAACGTTCACAACATAAAAACCGTGCCCGAGCAATGTCATTACTCAAGGCCAGGTTATTAAGCGCTGAAACTAACCGGCAAAATGCAGAAATTGCCGAGAACAGGCGTATCCTGGTGGGGTCTGGGGATCGCTCAGAAAGGATAAGAACCTATAATTTCCCACAGGGTAGGGTAACGGATCACAGAATTAACCTGACACTTTATAAGCTTGATGAATTCCTGGAAGGAGACATGGATATAATAATTGATGTACTTATTAATGAATATCAGGCGGATCAACTAGCGTCTCTGGCTGACGAAGTAAACTAACATGACTGATGTAACAATAGCCGAAATTCTTGCCTCGTCATCGGATCAACTCTGTAAGTTCGAGACGGCCCGTTTGGATAGCGAAGTACTTTTGTCATGTGTTATGCATAAAGATCGTGAATTTTTTTATGCCCACCCAGAGCAACTGCTCACTGCACAAGAAAAAGAAAACTTTATAACACTCATTTCTAAACGTTCAACTGGATACCCTATTGCATATTTGACGGGCAAAAAAGAATTCTGGTCTTTACAGATTAGAGTTAATCGTTCGACGCTGATTCCAAGACCTGAAACGGAGTGCCTCGTTAGCGCTGCTATTGATAAAATTTCTGACAATCTTTCTGCCAACATACTTGATTTGGGCACAGGATCCGGGGCCATTGCCATCGCACTGGCAAAAGAGAGACCTCTATGTACAATTATTGCAACGGACATTAGTGCAGATACTTTATTAACTGCATCAAAAAATGCCCGCTTAAATGGTCTTGAAAATATTCATTTTCAACAATCTGACTGGTTCACCTCGCTGGGGAAAACGAAATTTGATTTAATTCTTTCAAATCCACCCTACGTTGAATCAAATGATCCCGGTTTTAACAATGGTGAGATTTGCCACGAACCTAGAATTGCCCTTGATGGTGGCCAGGCTGGACTTGATGCATACCATCAGATCGTGCCCGCTGCATTAAAACATTTAAACCATGGCGGTAGTCTTATGTTAGAGCATGCTTATAATCAGGGTGAAGCTATCAGAGAATATCTCCAAAATAATGATTATAAAAATATTCATACATTGACTGATTTTTCTGGTCATGAAAGAGTCACAATATCTAGCGTGACAGGATAACCATGCACCAGGAACAAACTCGTAGTCAAGAAATACTACTGCCGGCAACTATCAGCCAAAGTGAGATTACGGCACTGACCAACGTAATTAGTGATGCTGACTTTATATTGAATTTCAAAATCAATGACCGAACTTTGTGCGTTGAATATACCTTTCCAGCTCTTTCCTTTGGCAACATTTGGGAGTTGATATCTGACATTATTCCTGCTACTCGATTCAGCTTTTTATTTAAATGGAAATACAAATTATTTGCTATGCTTGAAACCAATGAGCAAGACCATCTGCTTGAGCATTACGGCTGGGATAAATTTATAACGGATATATATGTAACGCATCAGCACATAGCCAGTCAAGACTCAAACAAACATAAATTATGGCAAAATAATAATCAATCTTTAGACAAGAAATAACTGTAGTCCATAAAATCTGGAATCAAATATGGAAGATGAAAAACTACTACGTTACAGCAGACAAATCATGCTCCCGGAAATTGATGCATCAGGACAGGTTAAACTGTCTGAATCTACTGTATTAATCGTAGGACTGGGCGGGTTAGGATCATCTGCGTCGATATATCTGACTGCAGCAGGTGTTGGCCACCTGATACTGGTTGATTTTGACAAGGTAGATCTTTCAAATCTTCAACGTCAGATAGTCCATTCAACTGAAGATATCGGTAGAATGAAGGTTGATTCTGCCAGCGATCATCTTCGTGCTCTCAACCCTGACATTAAACTTAGCTTGATTGAACATGTGCTTGAAGGCGACGAATTAATTAATGTGATGAGTAAAGCTGACATCGTCATTGACGCAACAGATAATTTTAGTGCGCGATTTGCTTTAAATGAGGCGAGTGTAAAAACCCGTACACCACTTGTCTCTGGTGCAGCTATAAGGTTCGAATCGCAAGTGAGTGTATTTGACCCCAGAGATCCTGCTTCACCTTGCTACCGTTGTTTATATAGTGGCGATGCACAGGTCGAAGAAACCTGCACAGCCAATGGGGTTATCTCACCCTTATTGGGAATAGTTGGCAGCATTCAGGCTATGGAAGCGATGAAATTAATTATGGGTATTGGCAAAACATTAAAAGGCCAGTTGTTATTATTTGATGCGCTGAATATGGAATGGCATCAGGCTAAACTTTCCAAAGATCCCGGGTGCCCGGTTTGTAGTTCTTCAAAATAATGATTAGTTTTATTAATAAGTGTAAGACAAACTAATTGAACCAAAGTCATGGCCCTCAGACTCACCATTAAATTCGCTGGTACGTAAGACATGGGCGTAAGACAACTTGAATTTACGATAAACGACAGCAGCCCCAATCACGAAGTCACTAACAAATAGTTTTTTTACCACACTATGGCTGCTTGCAAATGTATTGCCGTCCAGAAAAATGTCCCTCAAAACTAAACGGCCGGATGTTGCAAAAAATAAATGCGCACTAATAGTTTTATAGTCATCAATATAGCGAATGTCACTGGTATCTGTCGGGGCATTGGTATCTCCTCCTGGCCGGATCAAGGCCGTGCCAAAATCCGCCGGCAATTTCCAACCGGCACGAATTTCTATCCCGCTATTTAGATTAGTGCTGATATTTCCAAGCGTACCACCAACATTAATTATCGCATCGGCGCCCCATGATCCATCAAATTTAAGATGTGGCACCAATCTATACTTATAGTCATAGACCAGCATTATTCCCGGCTCAGTTTTTATCTGGTTCTCCCAACCATTGGCCTTATCGATACCTCTAACGGAATGCACAAAATCCTGTGCCTGTTTGGCTAATGACCACTTGCCAGTAAAACCTCCCTGAATTTCAATGGTATTCAGAGTCCGGTAATTTTTACTATGAAACGCAAGGCTGCCGTATAACCAACCGGCATATGGCCGGTCATCGATGATTAATGTACTCAATTGAGTATCTTTTGGGGTATACATCATTTGCCCAAGAGAAAAAGAGAAATTTCTTTGGCTGGTATCATTGTCTTTGTACGGCAGTACAGAAATAATACCTTTGACATAATCTTGAGCGGGTCCTTCTTTTTTTATCCAATCCATGTCTTCAAACCAATCCAGCTCTGGTGAAATCCAATTCAGCTTTATGCCGTTTGTATAAAACCTGTCTGTACTGTTAAACAAATCATTTTCGAATCTCAGGCTAAACGTCCATGATTCAGAGGGAGGATCAGCAGCATACAGATGCAGACTCAAAAATAGCATGCTGGTTAAAGTGAGAACTCGAAAACTGATCAAGGATAAAGTTTTCAATTAAAAAAAAAGAATTAATAACCAGACAAACAGGACGTTTATCAATGAGAGAAATACTGCAGCTGATGCCGCGTCTTTTGCATAACCAGAAAGTTCATGATGATCTCCACCAAATCTGTCGATAGCCGCTTCGATGGCTGTATTTAATAATTCAACTATTAGGACAATTATGAGTACCACTGTAAGCATAGCCTTTTCAAGACCAGTTTCCCCTAACCATAACCCTATGGGCAACAAGATCATAACAAGGAAGAGTTCCTGCCTGAAGGCGGCTTCGTTACGAAATGATTTACTTAGTCCTTTAAGAGAAAACTTTGTGGCATTGATTATTCTTTCTAGTCCCTGAGGACCTTGAGCTGTCATGATGTTAATTTCCTTACCAAATATTTCTATTAATTATACTGATAGGTACATTGATAGCATTCGATACACGCACAATACATTAATAATAAATGGATCTATATCTCAGAATAATTTCTAGTATTCTTCATCAATTTCTTTTTGTAATGCCCGACGTTTGAACCAACTCCACCACCCGGTAAATGATAGCGCCAGAAAGATAATTACTACTATATCGACTATCCATATTCCTGGCCTCCCAAGTATTCTTCCACTGTGCAGATCAAGGATGATTCTTTCCATTGGCAGACCTGAACCACGATAAAGTTGCATAATTTGATCTATATAGCTATTTGGTGCTTCAGAATGCACTGACCAACGAATTTCTCGCTGAATTGTAGGTTGCCATGTCGTCAGATCCAGATCGGACATAAAATAGTCGTTACTGGTTTTAAGATAAATGCCAGCCTCACCATCTATACCGATATTTTCAATGCCCTGAGGCACGCCATGAAGATTGGTCAACCGTTCAATCCGTTCACCGTCTTCGGTTAATAGATCAAGGCTGTTTTCAAAAGCCAACACATAAAAATTGTCCCAGTAAACTGCGCCATGAAATAATTCATTATAGTTTGGCAAAGACTGTTTCTCAAAATAGACCTGATCATCAATTATAGTTATCCACTTTGATCCAACTTTGTATGATATGGGCGATTGCTCTGGCTTAATATCGTACCAATTTAATAATATTTCATTTGCGACGAGCTTGTCCTGAAGTTTGAAATCATCTGTATGTAGCAGCAAAAAACCAGTAATTGATAAAACAATAATGAATATAGTTGCAACCATACCCAGTATTTTGTGCCAGTTATTTATTGACTGAAAATTCATTTTGATAATTGTTGATGAAATAATAGTGCGAGTGCTGCGAGTTTTTTGACTGCATTCACTGATAGCGTTGCCCCTGAGATCCCGTCTATACCTTTATCAAGTTTGTTTCCCGAGGTTAATATAGCGCTTGTAAACTGCTCAGTGAAAAAAGGATATCGGACTTCCCAGCCACGAGATTCACGAAAGATTAGGATTTTTATTCGCTCTATTTTATTTTCATTCACCACAATACCCACAGTAATCGGTAAAGATTTCCCGATCTCTTCAAGTATCCATGCTGTTCTGTTATCTCGCTGCCAGTAGCTCAAGCGCAATACACCAAGGTCATGCCCAAGAATGTTACGAACATCTTCCTTCAGGTCTTTTTCAAGCCATAATTTTTTAACTTGCGGGATATCCCCTGTGAACACCTCGATAAGAAAATCGTTAGGCTCCTGATAAATACCTTTCGCGAATAACGATGATACAAAAACAATTAATAATGCTGTGATAATCAGTATGCGTTTTGTTTTTATCATATTTAAAATGTATTTACATTGCTGTTATTATAAATCGAACAATCTGCATATTTGATTGTTAAAATTGATAACCTAATCCAAGATTTATTCCGTCTAATACTCTATCCACATTCGCTTCAGCATCTTCCCATTGTGCATCTAATTTGATTACAACATTATTATGGGGCCACCAATTTAGACCTGTGGAAAATTGTTCAAATTGTTCAAAGCGATGCGCACCACTGATTTGATTCCTTTCATCCCATATACTGTATCTGGCAAACAGACCAAATTCTCCCCAAGGTTCTGATCCAATACTGAATCGATATGATGGTTCTATATACCAACCAGATAGATTATCGGCATTGATACTTGCAGGGTTAATACCAATATCACCACCCATATCCCAACGGGCGTAAAGCGCACGTAAGCCAAAACCACTATTATGTTGCCAGATTATATGGCTTTCTAACAGAGTTGCCTGGATATCAAAGCTATCAGCAGTACCACTTATATCTGATTGGTACTGCCCCGATATTCCGATTTCCAATCCAGGTATTCCTGTGAATCGGATCCGACCAGTTGATGCAAAACCAGTATCATCTGCTTCAGCTACTTTAGTTCTTCCACTACGTGGTCTAAAAGAGGACCCTCCGCTGGTTGGAACTTTCAGACCATTATGTACGACAAGATCATAATTCCAACCTGGAGCGAGTTCTCCATTTATACCTAGTCCAGCTTCCCACCAGGTAGCAGGGATAATTTCTGATTCGATTTTATTCCGCTCAACACCATAAAAAGTATTTGGTTCATGCGTAGAATTCATTATACCAATTGGCAGAATATCAAGCCCTGCCTTGACTCTATGCATGTCATTAATATCCATCTCTATCCAGGCCTGCTCTAACTCAATCTCACCAGGCGCCCCATCACCTGCCAGAGAATGCTCTAATTCAAATTCAGAAAAAAAACGAATTCTGTCACTAAACTCATGTCCAATGAATAATACATAACGGTGAAAATCTGTTCGCTCTAAAGAGTCATCAGCTGATACTCCACCTTCATTCAATCTACCATCGGTGAGATTGTTGTAATGTAATTCTCCGTATCCACCGATAGTAGTCTGTGTGGCCAGACTGTTCTTACTACTTAGAATGATTGTGGCCTCTTCAACGGCATCCGCAGTTATCTCAACCGCTTCGATATTTTGCTGTATCTGATGGTCGGTCTCGGTCAGGCGGGCCTTTAATTCATCAATAGTTTTTTGCTGTTGCTGGATGATTCGCCACATCTCTTCCGCACTCGGAACCTGAGCAGATAGGGGCGTTACTATAAATAATGACCCCATGAGTACGACCAAAGAAATACTATATTTTTGTATAATTAACACGTTATTACCTCCAACATACTAAAGAATATTGGCTTGTTCATAAATTAAGTAATGCAAATGATAATCATTCTTATTATCAATATCAAGTAATTGTTATATCTCTAACTACTTCGATAATTATTTTTTGCGGGCTAGGGTGGCGATGTACAAAATTTCCAGGAACCTGGTGGATTACTTGAATTCTTCCAATATGTGAAGAAATACAAACCGAAGATATAGTTTAGTTTAACTATATTATATGTCTGGAAGAGTACTATTAAAGGAACCGGAATTTAGACAAATCAAATTACCGCATGTTGAAGTACTACAGGTAAGGATTAAGCAGCCTGAGAGGATTTTGCCTCATTTAGACACTGCTTGACGGTTTCCAGACAAGAACCACAGGATTCAGTGACCTTGAGTTTTTCTCTCAAATCACGCACGGATTGCGCACCTTCATCAATGGCTTTGCGGATATCTCGTTCCGTAACTGCGCGGCATACACATACGTACATAATGTCTTTATACCTTATAAATTATCAATTCTAAGTAATAATGCTATTACAAATGAGAATTATTTACAATATTTTATATGTTGAATATTTCTTACGTGATCTTATTATCTTTCTTTTATATTTCAGCGAGTTAAATAATTTACATCTTTGATTGTAAGTAATTTTCCAGGCCCACCTTACCTATCAGATCAAGCTGAGTCTCTAAAAAATCAATGTGATCTTCCTCGCTAGTCAGAATACTTTCAAATAATTCCCGGGAAACAAAATCCTTAACGGACTCACTGTACTCGATTGCCTCTCGCAGATCAGGTTCAGCGATCCGCTCCAGTTTAAGATCACTTTCCAATATTTCCTGTGTGTTTTCGCCGATCATTAGTTTCCCCAACTCTTGCAGGTTGGGCAGTCCTTCCAGGAAAAGGATTCGTTCAATTAACTGATCAGCATGTTTCATTTCGTCGACGGACTCTTCAAACTCCTTGTCTGCCAAGGTCATAAGGCCCCAATCCTTTAGCATTCTTGAATGCAAAAAATATTGGTTAATCGCTGTAAGTTCATTTTTCAAAACCTTATTAAGGTGTTCGATTACTTTGGAATCTCCCTTCATTGCATACTCCTGTTAAATGTTCTAAATGCGCGAAGAATATCTGATCGCAGTTGATCATAAAAGCATAACTTATTGATCCGTTATGAGAATTATAATCATTTATATTATACACTTCCCCAATAGCGAAATCGGAGGTGATATATGGAAGTCTCTAGTTTTATATTTTTTGGTGTAATCGCTGTCGTTATTGTCTACTCGATAACCCTCTACAACAATCTTGTCTCTTTAAAACATAATGTAGACAAAGCCTGGTCTAACATTGATGTACTACTCAAACAAAGACATGATGAGCTACCTAAACTTGTAGAAACCTGCAAACAATATATGGGTTACGAACAAGACACCCTGGAAAAAGTTATGCAGGCAAGGTCAGCAGTTTCCTCTGCCAGAGAAAAGAGCGACGTTGGTGCATTGGGCGAGGCAGAAACTCAATTACGTATGGGTTTGGGTTCATTATTTGCGCTTGCTGAGGCCTATCCTGACCTAAAAGCAAATGATAATTTCCAACATCTACAATCAAGAATATCTGGGTTGGAAGATACTATTGCTGATCGACGAGAATTTTATAATGAAAGCGTTAACATGAATAATATCAGGATAGAACAGTTTCCTGACGTCTTGATTGCTAGAATCTTTATTTTTAAAGAACGACAATTGCTCGAGTTCAGGGAAGAAGAAACCAGGGACGTAAATATCAAGGAATTGTTTAAATAATTATATCGTTTCCTGAGGACATGATATCCACAGTTTCACAATGGGCTCGATATGGTGTGCCAGATGATTTCTGGCCAATTGCAATTCTTTCTATTCTGCTATGTATATCCACTTTTATAGGTGGTTTTTATTATTTTTTCAGATTGCGAGTCCTGGAAAATATTCCCACATCAAAAGTCAGATCCGCAGCGCAAGGTTATCTGGAATTAATCGGACATGGTCAATTGCTGGAGGGGTCAGAAATTATTGCGCCACTAACTGGTAAGGTCTGTACCTGGTTCAGCTACATGATACAGGAGCGTCGTCGCTCAAGAAGAAGTAATCATTGGGTAACTATTGAACAAGCTACCAGTGATGAATTATTTTTGTTAATTGATGATACGGGAAAATGTTTCATCGATCCTGAAGGCGCGAGCGTCATACCCTCCCAAACATATACATGGTTTGGCACATCAGCAAGACCTGCTACAGGCAAGTCCTACAGGGGGAAAATTTCCTCCCCAGGTCGATATCGATATATAGAAAAAAGAATGCATCCAGGTGATGATTTATTTGCGATTGGATTTTATCAAACTGTAGGTGGTGCAAATTCTGAGATAAATTTCAACGCAGATATGCTAATTCTGCTAAAGGAATGGAAATCTGATAGTGAACAGTTATTAAAAAAATTCGATCGCAATAAAGATGGCCGCATAGATATGCATGAGTGGGAATTAGTGAGAAAAGCTGCCCTGGATGAAGTAATGCAGAAACATAGCGATTTAACGGCACTGCCACCTGTTAATATCCTCGGGAGGACCCATGATAATCGCCGTCCGTTCATTCTCTCATCACTACCGCAAGACACACTGATTAAACGTTATAAATATTACTCTAGTGGACTAATTAGTCTTTTTTTCATTTCTGGCACTTTTGTTACATGGATACTTAATTTAAGATTCTCCGTCGGTTAACAAAATATATCGATTGCATACCTGATATACACAAAAGATAATCAATCATACTTATGAATAAACAACTAAAAGATTCAACTGTGCTTCCGTGCTTTAGCAAAATTGATCCTCAAAAAATAGTTTCTGAGCTTAAATTGTTAATACAGGGAAACATTACCAAACTCAATGAGATATTGGAGATTAGTAGTCAGTACAATTGGGACAATCTGGTTATGCCATTAACAGAAATGGATGACGTGCTTGGTAAATTTTGGTCTCCTATTCGACACCTGCATTCAGTCGCAGATAATGATGACTTGCGCAAAGCTTATAACCTTTGCCTTGAGTTAATTACAAACTATACGACAGATATAATGCAAAACCACGGGCTGTTCCTTGCATACAAAAATATTGCAGAAAGCAAAAATTATCTTGAACTAAACCATGTTCAAAAAAAAGTAATAGAAAATAGTTTGCGCGAATTCAAACTATCAGGTGTTGGATTGGATCAACACGCTAAAGATGAATTCAAAAAAATTGTTCAGGAGCTATCCAGTCTACAATCAAAATTGGAAGAGAATGTGCTTGATTCAACTCATGATTGGACCAAACATATAACTGATCTCTCTCTTCTTGATGGCTTGCCTGTTACTGCAATTGATCTTGCCAAACAAAATGCAACTGATAAGGAAAAACCGGGATGGCTCATTACCCTTGATTTTCCATCATATTATCCCGTTATGCAGTATGCAGATGATGCATCATTGCGTCAGGAGTTGTATTGCGCATATATAACAAGAGCATCTGATCAGAGTCCAGGCAGCCATAAATGGGACAACAGTATTTTAATGGGGGAAATTCTAAGATTACGATCAGCAAAAGCCAGGCTGCTTGGTTTTAACACCTACGCTGAATATTCTCTTGCCAGAAAGATGGCGGACACAGCGGATGATGTGCTTACTTTTTTAAACGATCTGGCAAAACGAACTATCGATATAGCAAAAGAAGAGTTTCAAGAGCTGAGTGAATTTGCTGATACGCGTTATGGTCATAATAAGCTAAACCCATGGGACGTTACTTATTTCTCAGAAAAATTACGACAACATAAATTTAACTTCACTGAGGAAGAAGTAAAACCTTATTTTCCAGTCTCATCAGTCCTTTCTGGTTTATTTAATATTGTAAATCGGTTGTATGGCATTAGCGTAGAAGAAAAAAATAATATTGACGTTTGGCATCCAGACGTCCGTTATTTTGAAATTACTGATAATCAGGGAAATCAACGAGGAGGCTTTTATTTAGATATTTATGCCAGACGTCAGAAACGGGGCGGGGCATGGATGGATGAATGTATAGTCAGAAAAAATATAGATGATGCATTACAACAACCAATCGCCTATCTCAATTGCAATTTTACCCCCCCTGGTGATGACCGGCCATCCCTATTAACGCATGATGAAGTCACCACACTTTTTCATGAATTCGGCCACGGATTACATCATATGCTGACCTTGGTTGATTACCCCCCAGTATCGGGTATCAACGGTGTACCCTGGGATGCAGTTGAACTACCTAGCCAATTTATGGAAAATTGGTGCTGGGAGAGAAAGTCGCTGGATCTTATAGGTAAACACTATAAAACTGGTGAAGCACTTCCGGATGAGTTATTCAAAAAAATGCTCCTGGCCAAGAACTTTCAAAGTGCGATGCAAATGGTCAGACAATTGGAGTTTGCGCTTTTTGATTTTCGACTACACTATGAAGAAAATGACTATACTCAACAGTCAATTCAGCAGCTTCTGGATGAAGTTCGGGAGAATACGTCCGTCATTATTCCGCCTGCCTATAATCGATTTCAAAATAGCTTCACCCATATCTTCTCTGGGGGATATGCAGCAGGATACTACAGTTATAAATGGGCAGAAGTTTTATCCGCTGATGCCTACTCAAAGTTTGAAGAAAATGGCATTTTTGATGGCAATACTGGCGAAGAATTTTTGCACACAATCTTGGAACAAGGTGGATCAAGAGAACCGATGGACCTGTTTGTTGAATTTCGTGGAAGAAAACCAAGCATAGAACCACTATTACGTCACTCAGGCATCACTAATACAGATTAAGACTGAAACCTGACTATGATTGCTCAACTTAAATACTTACTACCTTTTTTTATCAGTATCAGTTCTACTGGTTTATCAGCCGAGATAGTCTACGTAACAGACCAATTACAGATAGGCTTACATTCTGAAAAAAACCTGGATAGTCCAATCGTTAAGATCGTAGCATCGGGTACTTCCCTGGAATTGATTAAGACAGAAGAACATCTCTCATTTGTCAGAGAACCTGATGGAACTGGCGGCTGGATAGATAGCAGCTATATTTCTTCCACCAGGTCAGCCAGTGCATTATTGCGCACTGCAGAGTCACGAATAAAAACACTTGAAGAGACGGTGAGTCAATCTAGTCCAGAGACCGCCGATACCGGAAGTTTGGAAATAAATATATCAAATGATGAAATTGAATTATTGAGACAACAATTACAACAGGAAAGGCAAAGAGCAAATAAATTACAAACGGATATGTCTGATCTGGTTCAGCGACTTGATCAAACAGGAAACCCAGATTCATTATATGAAAAAATTGATCAACTTTCTGCAGCGAATCGGGAGTTGGAACAACAATTGGCGAATATTATCGAAGGTCTTCCTGCAACCCCATTAAACAATATAAACTCAACTGACACGGAAAGAGACTGGTTAACTGCCAAAAATGCATTTATTTCAGTCTTAATTTTGCTAGTAATGGGAATAATTGCCGGAATGTATATTATGGATTTTATCAACCGAAAACGTCACGGAGGATTCAGGGTATAGATCCCTAGAGTTTCACACCCTATGTTCACGATAGCCACCTGGAACGTTAATTCCTTCAAGGTTCGACATCCAAAAGTTCTTGATTGGCTAAAGTCAGAACGACCAGGTGTCCTGGCTATACAGGAAACCAAAATAACCAATTTAGCCGTTATATTATGGAATTTTTATCCAGGGCATGGTCTAACCATTGCATGTAACTGTGGATTACAATACACTTCCCGACCCTGTTTATTGACATAAATATGTATAAATTCTGAGAACAAGATTATGAAAGTGGATATACACCCTAACTATAAAGAAATTAATGTAACGTGCAGCTGTGGCAATACTTTTCAGACACGTTCCACATTTGAAGAAGAAAAGATGCATATTGAAGTCTGCTCTGAGTGTCACCCATTTTATACAGGCAAACAGAAAATGCTTGATTCAGCTGGTCGCGTAGACAAATTCAGACGTAAATACGGAATGAAGTCATAATTAATTTTCCAACGAAAATATCCAAACAAAAACGCCTAACCATGGCGTTTTTTTGTTTCTGGATTTGGTTTTTTATCTTACAGACTACTATTCAACATGCTTATGCTGTCAACCATTGCACTAATCAAGCGTTTGATCAGGTAATAAGGATTAAACATGTGATTGATGGTGACACCGTTATCTCAAATAACGATGAACACATACGGCTTATAGGCATTGATACCCCTGAAATTAATTACAAGACAGGTGTCTCTGAAACTGGCGCAATTACTGCAAAAAATTACTTAAAAGACCTTATACAGGATGCGCACTCAATCGGAATAATATTTGATGATGAGAAGCATGATAAATATGGACGTACACTGGCACATCTCTTCTTGGATGATGGCACAAATATCCAAACAATGATGTTATTGCGCGGGATGGCTGTTCCTTTTACTTATCCACCAAACCTGAAATATACCAGTTGTTATTACCAGGCAGCTGAGACTGCGCATAAAGATAAACAAGGTTTATGGGCGATGACTAAATATCATCCAATTGCTAGTGATAACCTCTCTAAAGATGACCTGGGATATAAGGTTATTTATGGAAAAATAGGGGATATAACTGATAGTAAGCATTCACAAATATTACAGTTTAGCCAAAAATTTTCTGCGCTTATTAATAAATCGAGACTAAAATATTTTGAATCTATGGATATAAATACCGTATTAGGTAATCAAATACAGGTACAAGGAGAACTTTATCAACAAGATGGGAAATTTTGGATACTATTAAGACATCCCCTAGATTTAAAGATTTTATCATCGGAGTACAATTCTTCTAATCAAAACCGTTAATAAGCAGGAACATAGTTATGAAAATTCAAACATTAATTCTAATCCTTCTGGTAAATGTCATATACGGTTGTGCGACAAACCCGGCAACTGGTGGTCAAGATCTGGTATTTATGTCAGAAAAAGATGAAATGATTATCGGGCAACAGTCCCACCAACAGATCATGCGTGAATATACCGCATTCAACAACCTTGAGTTACAAAACTACGTCCAATATGTAGGCAATAAGGTTGCTACAAAAAGCCATCGTCCAGAACTGAAATATCGCTTTACCGTTCTCGATAGTTCTGAGGTAAATGCCTTTGCCTTACCTGGAGGGTATATCTATATCACCCGAGGGCTTATGGCCTATCTGAATACTGAGGGGGAATTAGCCGCGGTACTTGGCCACGAAGTCGGCCATGTCACCGCGCGTCATGCGGTTCGTCAACACTCAGCCACACAATTAACTGGGATTGGCAGCACAATTGGAGCAATTATTGGCGAATCATTTATTCCTGGCATCAGTTCCGTTGGTGGACAAGAGTTAGTAGGCATTGCTGGCACGGCAATGTTGAGTGGTTATGGTAGAGATCATGAACTCGAAGCTGATCGACTTGGTGCTGAATACCTTGCCCTTAGCGGATATGACCCAGGTGCAATGCTTGAAGTTATCAGTCTCCTCAAGAATCAAGAAACTTTTGAATTTAAATTAGCCAGGGAGGAAGGCAGAAAACCTCGCATTTACCATGGTGTATTTTCATCCCATCCATCTAGCGATACACGGTTACAGGAAGTCGTTGGATATGCTTATAAGATTAAGGAAGAATCAAGTGATTCAACATTTATTGGTCGTACTGAATACCTGCAGAGGGTGGATGGCATGGTATATGGCGAAAGCGCCGATAACGGCATAATACGGGGCAGGGATTTCTACCATGGTAACATGGGATTTGCTATGCGTTTCCCGGAACGCTGGGGCATACAAAATCTACCTGACAGACTTGTAGCGTCGGCTAATGCCGGGCTCGCAATAGTCCAGATCATGATTCAACCGGCAGATCTCCGCCTAACACCCAAAGACTATATGGCACAACGTATGGGCATCGACACCAATCGCAACGGACAAACACTTACTATCAACGGTTTACCGGCATATTCTACAACCACCGTACTTGACACCAATGTAGGCAAGCGGCTTTCCAGAGTATCCGTCGTTTACCTACAAAACATGGCGTTTATCATTACCGGTCATACCAGAGATGCAAATGGATTAAATCGTTACGATAATGACTTTATCAATACAACTAAAACCTTTAGACCCCTCACTAATCCGGAGAGGACAGCAGCAAATAAGACTAACCGCATAAAACTTATTCGCGCCGAAAACGGAACTGATTTTGATGATCTTGCAAAATCCTCACCCCTAGAAAAGTTCCCTGAAGAGCAGCTTCGTCTTATTAATGCTGAGTATCCCCAGGGAGAGGTTGAGGGCGGTCAATTAATCAAGGTTATTCAGGCAAATTAACAATGACTGTTTTCATCAATCGCGGATGCTAACGCCACGAGTCGTTGATACTGGTTTTACTGTGCATGTGAATACTTACCTACGCAGAAAGACAATAAAATGATCAATGAATCTTGGGCTCTCAAAAGCTTAAGTTAGCGTGCCTCGTTAATGCAATTTGTAATCATAAAATCTTAACTACTTGCGTGGAATAGAATTCATTTGTTATCCACATTTTCTGTGGATAACTTTGTGGATTAATTGAGCATACCGGTCTGTAATTGGCTTGGTTATTAGCTTTATTACAAATATGTCAATTTTTGTACAGAATATAAATATTTCCATAAATTCATTAACTTACATGTGTTTCATTGCGTTTCAGAGGTGTTTTTACAACTTTCCTTGAGTAATAATTTACCCATTTGAAATATCTGTGCATAACAGCATATGCCGTATCCCCTTACCGTGGAACCTTTTGAGGGTATGTGAGTCATATTATTGACCCAAATAAGTCTTGTTCTGAGCCATTGAACAGGACTGCCCGGACTCCCCCGTCCGGGTACTTTGGCCCCGGCTTAGCATTCTTCCCCTATAAACTGCCGGGGCCTTGTTTTTTCATGGATACAACCAAGCGTTTAGAATATCAACCGCTTCACCTACACCTTTCTTATCTAATACTGAAAATAGCTGCATGGATACCTGCCTTCCCTTAAAGTACTGTTGAAATTCGTTATATGCCTTTTGTTTTTTCTGAAAAGGCAGCTTGTCCGACTTATTTAAAATTAAATGTACCGGGACATTCGCTGTATCACACCATCGCAGCATGTTTTCATCTTCAAGAGTTACCTTTCTCCTGATATCGACAATGAGCATCAACCCGGCCAATGACCGGCGATTAGAAAAATATCCATTTATCACTCGTTCCCACTGCTTTTTCAATGATTGGTCAACTCTGGCAAAACCGTAACCAGGGAGATCAACTAAACGGACATCTGAACTTACAGTAAAAAAATTAATTTGCCTGGTTCTACCGGGTGATTTACTGGTTTTTGCGAGCCGTTTTTGATCGGTAATCGTATTAATTACACTTGATTTGCCGACATTTGATCTGCCTACAAACGCGACTTCTCGCCCAATATCCTCAGCAAATTGCTCTAAAGTATGTGCACTGAGAAGATAATTGCTTTGTCGATAAGGATTATTGTCTACACTCATTTAAGCCTGCCGCAAAATTAATTGATAAAATAACTCAAACTAGGCATCCAAATTATCTACATTTTTAGGTAAGATGCATGTTCCTGTATAAGATAACAAATATCAGATATAAATAAATCTATAAGGATAAGCCCTGCATGGTAAACAAGATCGTTTTAATTAGTTGTATTATTTCTGTATTCCTTACGCAACAGGTAATAGCCGCCGGTGATCCGGTAGCAGGTGCTCAGAAGACTCAGACATGCTCTGTCTGTCATGGCCCAAATGGGAATAGCGTTAACGCTGTTTGGCCTAAGCTTGCAGGACAGCATTCCAGTTACACCGTAAAACAACTGGAGGACTTCAAGTCCGGCGAACGCTCTAATCCTCAGATGACCCCCATGGGAGCGGCATTAACAGATCAGGACAGAGAAGATATCGCAGCTTACTACGCAGAACAAACCATCTCAGAGTCTCAAGTTTCCTCATCTATGGAATCCAGGGATGTTGAACTGGGTGAAAGAATATATCGAGCTGGAGATGTTAGTAAAAATCTTTCTGCCTGTATGGCCTGCCATGGTCCAAGTGCTAATGGTAACCCTGCTGCCAAGTATCCTAGCCTGGGGGGACAACATGCTGGCTATACTGCAGCACAGTTACAGGCATTCAAGACCGAATCCAGAAATAATGACACGAACAGTGTAATGCGAGAAGTTTCAATAAAATTGACAAATGAGGAAATTGAAGCAGTTTCACAATATATTCAGGGGTTATATTAGACCCTAATTCAAATCTCAATTTTGTTGAACTGTTTCTCATATTTTAAGGGAACCCTTAGTAATACATCGTATCAAATTAATTTACAGGATTAATGCGTCGTAGATACAAAGCAGATCCCCTGATTTTACCGAATAACTAATTTGGAGCATCTATAATGTTTAAAAAGGCTATTATTTCAATTTCCATTCTTGCCAGTCTTCTATTGGCATTTCCGCTTTCTTCACAGGAATCCATTGAGGGTAAATATACAGAGATTAAACCTGCACTACCTACCCAAACCGGAGACAAGATTGAGGTAATTGAGGTGTTCTGGTACGGCTGTCCACACTGTTACAGCTTTGAACCTTTTCTAGAAGCGTGGCTGAAAGAACTGCCTGATGACGTGGAATTCATTCGCATCCCGGGCGTCCTCAACCAGGCGTGGATACCCCATGCCAAGGCATACTATACTGCCGAAAAACTTGGCATCGTTGCAAAAATTCATAGACCATTATTTGATGCAATTCATAAACAAAAACAACAGTTATATACAGAACAGCAATTAATGGCTTTTTTCGGTGACCATGGTGTATCGGCTGAAGATTTTAGCCGGGTTTTTAATTCCAAGGAGATCGATACAAAAATCAGACAGGCTTATTTCGCTGCCAGAGATTATAAAATTACCGGTGTTCCTTCCGTAGTAATTAATGGCCAATACTCAACCTCCGGAACAATTTCCGGAACCTTTGAGCAAATGTTAAATATCGTTGATCAGTTGATTGAAAAAGAACGATAAAGAACTAAACACGGCGGATTGCCCATCTGCCTCGGCATATTGACTGGAAATTAAATCATCCACGAAAGTGTGTGAATTGTGTGAGCGGTAAAGCCTCGTGCCACATAGCATCCACTTTATTGACAAAATACAGTACATAATTTCCATCAAAGATGATAATCAAATCATCAATTTATATAATCCATATTTTTGTAAGTAATAATATTAAATTTTAATTTTCTCTAACGTCAACATTGCGCGTTAATAGAATTTAAACCCCTCTGAATTGAATTTGTATCAGACGATTAGTTTAATAAATGATGGCGCGCCCGGCGAGATTCGAACTCACGACCTTTGGTTTCGGAAACCAATACTCTATCCAACTGAGCTACGGGCGCTATGATTTGTATCCATTGTTGTAAGTATAAATCATGAAAACCAGTCAATTACATAGAATTATCATAGTGAATCAAAAGTCTGACTGGTATAGTGAGAACGATGAAAGGTTGCGTTTAATTTTGGGTTTTTATCGCAATAATTTCAGAAAATCATAAACAAAATACATTAAATTCAATGATAATATATTATATTCACGTATTGAAATGAAAAATCTAACCTTAATTTTCTCAGCAGACGATGACTATGGGTTATACTTTATTAAATATTTGTTATAAGTCTTATCATAATTTAATTACCATAAAGTTTAGTTAAATGAGCAAAGATGAAGATCAGGTTTTTTTACAAAATTTTCTCATTATAATTGTCGTGTTGTTAGGGATGATCTGTCTACTGGTCATCTTATCCCGAGTAATAGGCAGCAATGATCAGGCAATTGCCAAACAACGCGCAATGGTACTAATAGAGCTAACCAAACCAATCGGCAATGTTAGGCTTAGCAGTACATCTGGATCTGATATTGCCTCTGCTACCAATGCAATTGGCCCTGACACTGAAGAGACAATAATTCCAGGCAAGACAATCTATGAAAGTCTTTGCACTTCATGTCACAGTACGGGTTTACCTAACGTACCTCAGTTAGGCTCCTCTGAAGACTGGGTTGACAGGATTGCTCAGGGGGAATTGCTGCTATACGAGCGGGCAATAAACGGATTTACTGGCATGTCTGGCATGGCCATGCCAGCCAAAGGCGGTAATACATCATTAAGTGACGATGATATCAAGGCTGCTGTTGATTATATGGTTGAAGGTAGCCAGTAGATATTGACAGTCAGGTTCGTTATTCACGCAGACTCTTTTCATAGGAATCATCAGATATCTCGGTCCACTTTGCATATTCCTCCCGGAATTGCAGATAATTTTCATAAACCCGTTTAAAATCCGGACTCCCTGACGCTTCCTGCTCAAGAACATCTGTCGCAACTCGCCTAAGTTCGGCTAACACTTCAGCAGGAAATTCCAGAATCTCGATGTTTTGCTTCGTTCTAAGTTCCGCCAAGGCTTTTGTGTTTTCATATTCCATGGTTGTAAACATCCACAAACTTGTTGCTTGAGCGGCGTTTTCTACTATTGATTTTAGGTCATTAGGTAATTGATTCCATGCATCTATATTTACCAATAGTTCTAGTTCTGTTCCAGGCTCATGCCAACCAGGATAGTAATAGTAACTAGCGGCACGATTCAGGCCTAATCGCTGATCATGGTATGGACCTACCCACTCAGTCGCATCAAGTATTCCTCTCTCTAACGCAGTATAAATCTCACTACCAGACATTAGTACGGGATTTCCTCCAGCGCCTTTCAATACATTTCCACCTAAACCGGGAATACGCATTCTTAAGCCTTTCAGGTCATCCACAGAATCAATCCGTTTTTTAAACCATCCGCCAGCCTGAACACCGGTATTACCCATAGGAATTGGGAGCACGTTGAAGGGTTTATACAATTCTCGCCAGATCTCCAATCCACCACCTGAATATATCCACGTTTCAACTCCCTTTGCGGTCATGCCGAACGGAACAGCTGAGAAAAATTGGGCGGCAGGTACCTTGCCAGCCCAATAATATGAAGCACCATGTCCCATTTCTATTGTTCCTTGAGATACTGCATCAAAACTTTGCAATGCAGGAACCAGTTCACCACCAGCAAACACCTGTACATTCAACCGACCATCGCTCATTAATTTAACCTGATCCGCAAATCGTTCAGCTCCTTCCTGAAATACAGGAAAATTTGCTGGCCATGTAGTAACCATTTTCCAATTAAAATTCTGTTGTTTTACCGGGTTATCAATAGCGATATCTATATTAGAATCACCATCACTACAGGCTATCAATAACAATAATGTAATCGATACAAATAACCAACGAAAGATGTTCATGCTCAGGTTTACTCCCATATTAGATATAATGTAAACAGATTGTAATTTAACTCATGTCAAAACTCTGTTTGTAGATTCGCATAAGCAAGCACCAACCATTTGCTACCGGTTTCTTCAAAATTTACCTGTACCCTTGCATTGCTACCCTGGCCCTCAAGGTTTAATACAATACCTTCTCCAAACTTCACGTGGTTCACCCTTTGACCAAGGTTTAGACCAGTATCATTTTTACTTGTATTATCACTACTAGTAAACATGGACAAGCCTGAACTGCTCCCCAACCTTACCTCAGACAATACCTCAACCGGCAGCTCTCCAATAAAGCGTGATGGCTGTGGATAATATTCAGCACCATGTAAACGTCTGTGCTGAGTATATGTTAAAGTTAATTTATTCTTTGCTCTGGTAATACCAACATAACAAAGTCGACGTTCTTCTTCCAATTGTAGCAAATCACCACTACTACGCTGATGGGGAAATAACCCCTCTTCAAGACCAACCATGAAAACATTTTCAAACTCAAGACCTTTTGCCGAATGCAGTGTCATCAGACTAACATAATCTGTGTAGCTATCAGCCTGTGTAGCTCCGGATTCTAATGCGGCATGCGATAAAAATGCACTAAGTGGATCCATGTCACCATACTCCTCTTTATCCGCATCAAATTCAGAAGCGGCGATGACTAATTCTTCTAAATTCTCGATCCTGGCCAGACCTTTCTCTCCTTTTTCTTTACGATAATGATCGATTAATCCACTATTTTTTATTACACCATCCATCGCCTCACCTAACTCAATATCCTTTAAACCTGGTCTCACATCCACTATCAGCTTAAGAAAACGCTCCAATGCATTAAGCGCTCTTTCTGGTAATGTTTTATCTTGTAAAGTTTGAACTGCAGATTGCCATAAGGATATATTATCCTGCCTTGCTCTATTACGTAGTTCCTCTAAAGTCCGCTGGCCAATTCCTCTAGTAGGCGTATTTACTATTCTCTCAAATGAAGCATCATCATCTATAAAAACTGATAGTCGTAAATAGGCCAGGGCATCCTTAATTTCAGCCCGTTCATAAAACCGCATTCCGCCAAATACCCGATATGGAATACCGGCCTGCATAATCTGCTCTTCCAAAACACGTGACTGGGCACCAACCCGGTAAAGGATGGCATGGTCACAATAATAGTGTCCATTTATCTTCGCTGTCGCGACACGGTCCACAACATATCTTGCTTCATCATGTTCATTATAGGCAAGATACAGATCTATCTTTTCGCCTTCCTCATCATCTGTCCACAATTCCTTACCCAATCGGCTAGAATTATTTGCAATAAGAGTATTTGCTGCTTTGAGAATATTTGCTGTGGAACGATAATTTTGCTCCAGCCGTAACAATGTGCTTCCGTCAAAATCCCTCTGAAAGCGTTGCATATTCTCGACTAGCGCACCACGCCAACTGTATATAGATTGGTCATCGTCCCCAACCGCAAATAATGAACCGTTCTGTCCGGCCAATAATCTGAGCCAGGCATATTGCAAAGCGTTTGTATCTTGAAATTCATCCACCAATAAATGCCTGAAACGTTGCTGATAAACCCCAAGCACTTGTTCCTGATCGCGGAATAATTCGTGAGCCCTTAGTAAAAGTTCAGTAAAATCTACTAATCCAGATCGGTCACAGAGTGACTGATAGGCTTGATAAATTTTCACAAGCAATTGCTTCTCTGGATCACCGTGGGTTTCGATATTTTGAGGTCGTAGACCTTCGTCTTTTTGTGAGTTAATAAACCACTGTATCTCACGCGGTGAATACTGGGACTCTTCCAGACTCATAGAACGGATTATTCGTTTTATAATCCGAGATTGATCATCACTATCAAGAATCTGAAAATTTTCTGGCAAACCTGCTTCTTGCCAATGTGCCCGTAGTAGTCGATGGGCTAAACCATGAAAAGTGCCTACCCACATCCCACTCGCTGGTTTCTGCAACAGCACTTCAATCCTACTTCGCATTTCAGCTGCCGCTTTGTTTGTGAATGTTACCGCCAGAATGCCATAAGGATTTGTTTGTCCAGTTTGTATATACCAGGCAATCCTATGGACTAACACACGCGTCTTACCACTACCCGCCCCTGCCAGGACGAGTAAATTTCCCGTGGGGGCTGCAACGGCCTCCCGTTGAACCTCATTTAAACTATCTAATACACTTGATACGTCCATGGATGCATTTTAACGTCCATATCAATGCTAGAATAGCAATCATTATCAAATGGTAAGGAATAGTTGTAGTGAATAATACGAAAATGGAAGGAATCATCAATCAGGCTCTGGATCATGCACGAGAATCAGGCGCTACCACGGCTGAAGCAAACATAGGCTCAGGAATGGGCTTTTCTGTCACCGCACGATTAGGTGATGTAGAAACGGTGGAACATCAAAATGATAAGGGACTAAATATTACTGTCTATATAAATACCAAAAAAGGTAGCGCCAGTACCAGTGACTTTAGCGACCAAGCAATCAAGGATACAGTTGTAGCCGCCTGTAACATCGCAAAAAACTCAAGTGAAGATGAATTTGCAGGACTGACTGACCCGGAATTTATTGCCAAGCAGATACCTGATCTGGAACTTTGTCACCCATGGGACATTACCACGGAAAGTGCACAAAAAATTGCTATAAACTGTGAAAACCTCGCTCGTAACTACGACGCCCGGATCTCAAATTCAGAGGGTGCAACGGTTCATACCTACCAGGGATCCCACATCTATGGAAATAGCCATGGATTTGTCGGTGGATGGGATTGGTCAACACACTCTATAGATTGCAGTGTCATTGCTGAGCAAGACGGAAAAATGCAAAGGGATGGGTGGTACGCTCGATGCAGGGACCATTCTGAGCTTGAGACTATTGAAAATATTGCTGAAAAAGCCGCCAAACGTACACTTATGCACCTAAATTCACGCAAAATCACGACTCAATCTGTACCTGTTATATATGAAGCACCGGTTGCCAGCGGATTGTTTTCCGCTTTTATAAATGCAATTTCTGGTAGTTCGCAATACAGAAAGTCATCTTTTTTGTTAAATAAAATAGGAGATTCTGTCTTTCCTGAATATATGAATATTCGCGAAAAGCCACACTTAAAAAAAGCTATAGGTAGTACACCTTTCGATAATGACGGGATGGCAACCCAGGACAGGACGTTAATAGACAATGGTAAATTACAGGGATATGTATTAAGCGCATATTCTGCGCGCAAGTTAAGAATGTCACCAACAGGTAATGCAGGCGGGGTTCATAATCTCATTGTTGATACAAGCAAGCAGGACCTGAACTCACTAATACGTGAAATGGGTACAGGATTACTTATTACGGATTTAATTGGTTTTGGGGTCAATCAGGTAACAGGAGATTATTCCCGAGGAGCCTCTGGTTTCTGGATTGAGAATGGAGAGATCCAATATCCTGTAGACGAGATAACAGTAGCTGGAAATCTTGCAGATATGTACAAACACATCGTCAAAATCGGTAATGACGTAGATACACGCGGAAATATCCAGACAGGATCTGTTTTAATCGAAACAATGACCATAGCCGGAAATTAGTTCCTCTAAGAGTATTATTATTAAATGAAGCAAATTATTTTTATATTTTTTCCGGTATTTCGGGAAGCTCTCATTGAAATTATTCGTTTTTTGCAATCAAAATCTACTTACACACTCTGCAAATAACAGAATACTTGACCCCATATTAATCTGCCGACCTATCGAAGTTTCCAAGCACACCACAAGACTCATTGTGTAAGTATTTTACAAATATTAACCGCTATGGTTTGGCAACAATAACTGAGAAAAGGTAGGATAGGCCACTGTTAACCCAAGACAAAAGACAAACAATATGAATCTTGCTGAAACAAACCTGCATCAAGATGTAGCTAGAGATGACCTGCAACAAGTCATTAATAACGCAAATCAGATTATCCTGGGCAAGGAACATGTAATCCGATTGGCACTTACTTGCATGATTGCGAAAGGCCATCTACTTATTGAAGATACCCCGGGAGTTGGTAAAACTACCCTTGCCCATGTCCTTGCAAAAATAATAGGGTTGAGTTTTCAACGCATTCAATTCACCAGCGATATGTTACCAGCAGACATACTTGGTGTTTCAGTTTATGACAGAGAGTCAGGAAAATTTGAGTTTCATCCCGGCCCTATTTTCTCTCAATTCATTTTAGCTGATGAAGTAAACAGAGCAACGCCTCGTGCACAAAGTGCATTGCTTGAGGCGATGGAAGAAAACCAGATAACTCTGGAAGGGGAGACCCGACAACTACCGGTACCTTTTTTTGTAATTGCGACCCAGAATCCTTCAAATCAAATCGGGACTTTTCCATTGCCTGAATCCCAGCTAGATCGATTTATGATGCGATTACATCTGGGATACCCGGACAACAAGTCGGAACGGGAATTGTTAAAGGGTCGAGACAGGCGGGAAATGTTGACTGAAATAGATACAATACTTACACCTGAAAGGCTGATTGATCTACAAAAACAAGTTCCTGATGTCGTCGTGTCCGATGCATTGCTGGATTATTTACAAGACCTCCTCGAGTTCAGTCGAGTTTCATCCGATTTTAATGGTGGGTTATCGCCAAGGGCCGGGATTGCTATACTGAGGTGTGCCCAGTCATGGTCATTATTACATAGTCGCAACCATGTCCTGCCAGAAGATATCCAGGCAGTTTTACCTAGTGTTGTTAGTCATCGACTTACTCTTAGTGAAGATAAAACGGCTTCTTCTCCCCATGCCGTTGCTAATCTATTGATAAAACAGGTAGCCATACCCTAACCTTTATGGCCGCAAATAAAAGATAAGATTTTCAGTGGCAGAATCTATCATATTAGAGCAGAAACCAGCACTTGGCCTGAAGGGTATAAATGTTTCAAGGAAACGTTTATATATTTTTCCTACTCGCCATGGATTGGTATTTGGGATTATGTTAGCAGTTATGATGATGGGGGCCATTAATTACACGAATAGCATGGCATACATGTTGACCTTCCTGTTAATTAGCCTGTTTTTAGTTTGCATTTTACATACCTACCGAAATTTACGCGGACTAATTGTTTCAACAAATAATGCAAGATCAGTATTCGCAGGCGAAATAGCGGAGTTCCCAATAATATTCGATAACAGGAATTCACCGCAACGTTCAAGTATATCAATTCATCCCTGGCCTACACGACGAAAGCGTAAAAAAATTCAGCAGAACGGAGTTGAATATACCAGGATTGACACGGAACAGCTGGTTCGCGATGTGCTTCCTATGCAAACAACCAGCAGAGGATATTTAAAACCCGAGCGGCTAAGAATACATTCCGCCTATCCATTAGGATTATTTCGAGCATGGTCTTATTTGAGTTGTAAAAGTTTTTGCCTGGTATTTCCTAAACCAGAAGGCGATTCAAGATTACCTTATTTTACTGAACACACTACTCAGGATCAAAAAGGCGAACAGATTGGAACAGACGACTTTATAGGTTTCCGCCAATACAGACCAGGTGATTCAATTCGAAATATCGATTGGAAAATACTTGCCAGAGAACAAGGTGTAATGGTGAAAAAATTTTCCGGCAGTGGCGCCAGACAACTAATTATACATTGGGATCAAACCAGCCATCTTGATAATATTGAAAAAAAAATATCCCAGCTTGCATTATGGATAATTCGTGCAGAAAAAAATGGACTAAGATATGGGTTAGTATTACCTGATATCAAGATTGATCTTGACCATGGGGAAAAACATCAACTGAAGTGTTTGGGTATGCTTGCAGAATATGGGCAAGACAAGAATATTTAGAAATCACCATAAGCCATCGCCAGAAATGATGTGGCTTTCGGCAGCTATAGCGATGACTGTACTGCCACACACATTTCATATTCCATTTTGGGCAACAATACTTTTTTTTAGCCTGTTTACTCTGAGAATAATACTATCGAATAACTCAATAATTAAATATTTTGTTGCAACTTATTTTTTTAGAATTTTAATCGGCGGCATAATTTTTGCTGGCGTATTTGCCACGTTTGGTACCGTTGTAGGACGAGATGCCGGGGTGACGTTGTTAGTGCTACTCGGTGGGTTAAAACTTCTGGAGGTCAATAGTGAACGCGATTATTTTATATCTACCTACATTGGTTTCCTATTAATTCTCACAAATTTTTTCTATACACAGACTCTTCCAACCAGTCTCTACATGGGTATAGCCGTGGTAATCTTGATTGCAGCATTAATAAGCTTTAATGATCGTGATAAAACATTGAACTTGCAAAGAAGGTTACAAACAGCTTCTATACTGTTTTTACAAGCATTACCATTAATGTTATTGATGTTTCTATTATTTCCTCGAATCTCTGGCCCGTTATGGGGCATTCCTAAGGATGCGTTATCAGGAATTAGCGGAATCGACGATGAAATGTCACCAGGTTCTATCAGCGAATTGATATTGTCAGACGAAGTTGCCTTTAGAGTATCCTTTGCAGAAAATATACCAGATAAATCTAAATTATATTGGCGTGGCCCGGTTTTATGGTACACCGATGGATATAAGTGGGTACCGGACAGACCTAAAGCATCAGATACAGAAATTATAACTAGATCAGATCCTGTTAACTACACGGTTACACTGGAACCAACAGATAAAAACTGGTTATTTTCTTTAGATGTCCCCAGGGAAGCAGCCTTAGATAGTTACCTTGGACATGATATGCAGCTAAGAACTCGGAAACCAGTAAATAGACGCATTCGATACGATATGACTTCCTACACAGAATACGCATTATTATCAAACAACCAGGAAGATTTGGACAATGCACTTCAACTCCCCGGCAATTACCACCCTAAAACTATCGCCTTAGCTCGTTCATGGCGTCAGCAAGGTTTGAACGACATGGAAATCGTACAAAAGGCATTGACGTTATTTAATGAAGAATCGTATTACTACACCCTGGTACCACCACTCTTTATTAACGATAGTATTGATGAATTTATGTTTGAATCAAGGCAGGGGTTTTGTGAACATTATGCCGCTGCATTTACTGTATTAATGCGCGCCGCGGGAATACCAACCAGGGTTGTAACAGGATACCAAGGTGGAACTGTAAATCCAGTTGGTCAATACTTAATTGTACACCAAAGGGATGCGCATGCTTGGACAGAAATCTGGTTAGGTAAAGATCGAGGTTGGGTCAGAATCGATCCAACCTCTGCTGTTTCACCATCTCGTGTAACGGATGGAATTGAAAGCGCAATACCCGACACCTTAATCAGAGTCCCCCTAGGTTTTTACAATAATTCATTTACAAGGCAAATCTGGGAACGAATGAGCAATACCTTTGACGCCATAAATAATCGTTGGAATCAATGGGTCCTGGGATATGATCGAAACAGGCAAAGACTTCTTCTTAGCCGACTCGGCCTTGATCTAAATAGACGAGAACTCATGATAGGCATGATAATAGTGATATCAGTATGCATGACAATAATTGGATATGGACTTTTTAATCAATCAAAAGCTTCTACAGACAAGACCAGACAATATTACAACAAATTTAGAAAAAAACTTTCAAAAATAGGCATACCAATAATTGATCATGAAGGTCCACAGGCATTGGCGCATCGCGCAGGTAGATTACGCGCAGATCTCGCTGATAGAATCGATCAAATCACTGAAACATATATACAAATACGTTATCAAAATAACTTACTGAAAACAAAACAGCTTATATCTCAAATAGCATTATTCAAGCCAAAAAAATCCGGCGTTATTTAATTTCGTAGCAAAAATTGTCACATCACACATGATTTGCAAACGGACCTAAATTATCTTTTATAAAACATCAGATTTATCTGTATTTATGATAAGACATTATTGCTCTTCAAATCAGCTTAATTGTTATTAATCCATAGAATTAATTTTACCTAAATTTCAAATGCAACGGTTTAAGTCTAATTCTGAAAAACCAGCTTATGTGTATATGAAAAATTAAATGATTTGAGATTGGCGAAGAAAAATTCTACAAGCACTGATTAGTAATTATTTGTACCTACAATATCTTGGCTAGAAATAAGACGGTCAGTCGATTTACAGAAGGTAGATTGTCCTAATATGGACCAGTCATTGTATCATTCAATACATAGGTATTTTCTAGGCTTTTAAACATTGAAATATCCTAGCTTTGTCCTTCAACTCTCGTGTAATTCTTCAAAATGACGAGTTATGATAATATATATATTTACATCAAAGAATATCTGTAACTTTCCGTAAAATTCGGGCGAACTACCTTTCACACAGAAAAAATTATGTGTATTGATTTCGTACTTATTTAATTAATATAGGAGTTTTAATATGAAAAACCCAAATAAATCTATGGCTGTTACAGCAGCAATTACCGCAGCACTATTACTGGCCACAACCGGACCTGTTGCAGCACAGAGTGCAAATATGGAAAAATGTTTCGGTGTAGCCAAAGCCGCTAAAAATGACTGTGCAGCAGGGCCAGGGACTTCATGTGCTGGCACTAGCACAAAGGATGCTCAGGGCAATGCCTGGATGTATTTGGCTGCAGGAACATGTGAGAAAATTGTCGGTGGATCCCTAACCGCAAAAAACTAATGCTTCATTCGTAATATTTTTAAAGGGTCGGTATACGTTTAGTCTACCGACCCTTTTTAATTTACGACTATAAAAAACAAATATAATTATGAGTGATGATAATAATTTGCTTCCGTGCAATACGGGAGTTAGCCTAAAACCTAAACATTATCAAACTATATTAGAGACGTTGCCAAATGTTGGATGGTTTGAGATTCATCCTGAAAATTACATGGGTAAAGGAGGACCTCCGCACAAATACCTGACAGAAATTCGCAATCATTATCCATTATCCATGCATGGGGTTGGTATATCTCTCGGGTCCGCAGAGGGAATAGACGATACGCATTTAAAGGCTCTAGCCGACCTGGTAAATAGATACCAGCCAGAGCAAGTATCAGAACATCTATCCTGGAGTCATATTGGCGGAACATTTCTTAATGACTTATTACCTTTACCTTACAATCAAGAAAGTTTACAAATATTATCTGCCAATATTGACAAGGTACAGACTACTCTGGGCATGACAATACTTGTGGAAAATCCATCTACCTATATTAATTTTAATAATAGTTCATGGTCTGAACCGGAGTTTCTGAATGAGCTGGCAAAAGCTAGTGGTTGCGGTCTGCTACTTGATGTGAACAACATCTATGTCTCTGCCTGTAACCAAGGATTTGATCCAATAGATTATATAGCAGACATTCCTAAATCAGCTGTTGGTGAGATCCATCTGGCTGGACATTCTATACAGGATATCGAAGGATTTGAGATACGCATTGATGATCATGGCTCACCAGTAAAAGACGCTGTCTGGAAATTACACCGGGCGGTACTAGCATTACTTGGTAAACCTCATCCTGTGTTAATCGAGTGGGACACAGACGTACCAGAATTTTCTGTGTTATTGGGAGAGGCTAATAAGGCTGAAGTCCAGTTTAAAAAAATATTTAGCGGCAAAGACAGTCAAGTAGCCGCCTGATGCAAACAACTTGCTTACATGAGTTACAACGTCAGTTTTCAGATTGTCTATTTGATATTGAAAAAAAAGCATCGCTCCTGCCTTTGAAGACACAGACTCCTGATAACAATGAACAACGCTTGGACATATACCGCAACAATGTTTTTTATTCACTAACCAGTGCACTTGCAGATTTATATCCGGTTATTAAACGATTAACTGGTACGGATTTCTTTAACGGTACCGCTAAATCCTATTTGATTGAGCATCCACCAAAAAGCGCGACAATGGTTTATTTTGCAGAAAATTTTCCTGACTTTCTTTTAAGTTTTAAATATTCAAAGGACCATCCCTGGCTTTCAGATGTCGCCCGTGTAGACCTGGCCTGGCATCAGTCTTATCATGCAGCAGACTCTGTTCCATTGATGCCTGATCAACTTGCTATGATTCCGGCTGATAAACTGGCACATACCAAGCTGTTATTACATCCGTCTGTAAAATTAATTCAATCACCTTATCCCATATTTCAAATTTGGGATGTAAATCACTCCGAACGGGAGACAGAGGATAAAATTGATCTCAAAGCCGGTGGCGAATCTTTATGCATCTTCCGTCCAGATTATGATGTTATAGTCAGGCAACTTGATACAGGATCACTTATATTCCTTCAGCAGTTACAAAACGGCCAAACACTGGCACAGGCAATGTTACTAGCTTCTGAAGAAAATTCGGATTTTGAAATGGATATGTGCCTGGCAAGATGCATAACAGAGGGCATATTCCAGAATATTACCAGGGAAACACAATGAAAGAAAACATCACCTTTGTAATCAGCAAACTAAACTCCTGGGTTTCAATAGTGCCTGAATCAATTGTTGCATTGGTCATCAGGTTTGGAATTGCTTCAGTTTTCTGGCGATCAGCACAAACAAAAATAGATGGTTGGACCATGTTTGGTCAAAATTGGAAATTTTGGAATGTAACGGACAGCACAATATTTTTATTTCAACATGAATATTCCTTGTCTTTCCTGCCGATTAAGTTTGCTGCTTACTCTGCAACCTTTGGTGAATTCTTTTTATCAATGGCTATCATTGTTGGACTATTAACACGATTTAGTGCAATCGGACTACTTGCAATGACTCTGGTAATTCAATTATTTGTTTACCCGGAATCATGGAGCGTACACATCCTCTGGGCAGGCTTACTTCTTTATCTGGTAAAGCATGGAGCTGGCACTGTATCGCTTGATCATTTAATTCACAGAAAATTTATAGCCTAATTAAATATCACCTAACATTTATTTTAATAAATTGTTGCTCTGATTCAACTTAGGCTAGTCAGACTACTCGCGTACAATTTTGAGTAAGGTCCTTTCTTATCAATCATTTCGGCATGCTTTCCTGTCTCTACAATTCTGCCATGATCAAGCACAACTATACGATCAGCAGATTCAATTGTTGTCAATCTATGGGCAATAATTATACAGGTATGGTTATGACGTAACTCGTCCAGAGCTAGCTGTATATGTCGTTCAGATTCTGAATCCAGTGCCGAGGTAGCTTCGTCCAGAATTAGTATCGGTGCTTTCTTCAATAACGATCTTGCTAATGCAATACGTTGCCGTTGACCTCCTGACAGTCTGAGGCCGTTTTCCCCTATCATGGTATCCATGCCCTGTGGTAACTTTTTTATGAACTCTACGGCATGAGCTGCTATTGCCGCGTCTTCAACCTCCTTGTCCGTAGAATTTTTTAATAGACCATAAGCGATATTATTTCTTATTGTATCGTTAAACAAAATAATATCTTGCGCCACCATACCGATTGCATCACGTAAAGCTGACAATGGCATTTCGCTTATTTCGATACCATCGATCTTAATATTCCCTTCGCTATACTGATAAAAACGCGGAATCAGGTTCGACAGGGTGGTTTTGCCACTACCTGAAGAACCAACCAGGGCAATGGTTTCGCCAGATTTTATCGATAATGAAATATCACTCAGAACTTCAGCGTCTTTATTGTACGAGAATCCAAGATTTTGAATTGTGATTTCTCCGTTAATAATTAAAGGAGAATTACGTCCAATATCTTGCTCCATAGGTTCGTCCAGAAGTCCAAATACACTCTCGCTTGCTGCCAGCCCCTTCTGGATATATTCATTCACCTTAACAAGTCGTTTTAATGCATCAAGCATCATTACCAACGCGGCAAAAAAAGAAACAAATGTACCAACGCTCAAAGTACCTAGCAATGCCTGTCCTGTCGCATAATAGATTATTACTGCAAGGGCAATTGAGGCTATTAATTGAACTGCAGGGCCACTTACAAGAGAGGCATTTACAAATTTCATGGTAAATCTTCGATTTAAATTAATAACCTTGTGAAACTTTTCCTTTTCATCTTGCTGTCCACTAAATAACTTAATTATTCGGTGTGCTCCTATAGTCTCATTCACCGTACGATTAATATCCGCCATCGTTACCTGAACCTTGCTGCTCATAACACGCAGTCTTTTCCTAATAAAAAATGCAATCATTAATATAAATGGTCCGCTAAGCAAAGTAATAATAGTCATTGTTAAATCAAGATAGAGCATCCAAATAAACAGACCACTTATCACTAATGTATCTTTTACCAATACGCTTATAGCGGTAGTGGTTGCATCTTTAATCTGTTCTACATCATAAGTAAATTTTGAGACAATATTGCCGGTGCTGTATTCATCATAATAACTACTAGGCAGTTTAAGCAATCGATCAAACATTTGTTCTTTCATGTCCATGACGATTCTATTTGCGAGATAGTGAAGCGAAGAACCAGAAATAAAAATCGCAAATCCACTAATAATAAATAATAATACGAGATAAAGCGGAATGCTTATCATCAAGTCAGGGTCATTATTAATAAAAGCACCATCGAGTAATGGCTTGAGAATTGCCGCTTTTGCGGCATCAGATAAGGCCAGAATTAACATTGCGCTGAATGAAAGCACAAAAAGCATTCGATATGGGTATATATACCCTATTAATCTACGGTATAGCTGAATATCTTTTGGCGATGCCAGAAACAAATGTATCATCTAATATTCCGTTTATTACATCTGGTCAATGATTGTAACTATATAAATTTTAAGTAATTCTAAATTCATATTCGTTGCATAGTCTAGCTCATAGTTATTATTAACAGTACTGTGCTATTGTATTGTTGATTGTTGCTGAATCAAAATGAGTATTTGAAAAAATGTCTAAATCACATCCCATTATAGCTGTAACTGGATCTTCCGGTTCCGGCACCTCCAATGTTAAAACAGCATTTGAACAAATTTTTCGTCGTCTTAATATCAATGCCGCATTCATAGAAGGCGATAGTTTTCATCGCTTTGATCGAAAACAGATGGATATTGAGATTGAAAAAGCTTTGCAACAAGATCATCAAATTACCCATTTTGGTCCTGACGGAAACTTATTTAAAGAACTGCAACAGCTATTCAGTGAATATTCAGCTAACGGGACCGGAAAACGTCGTCACTATATTCATAATGAACTTGATGGCGAACAACACGGCTCTCCTCCTGGCTCACTCACTGCATGGCAGCCATTACCAGAAAATACCGATTTATTATTTTATGAGGGTTTACATGGAGGACTTATTACAGGAGACATTAATCTTGCACAACATGTTGATTTATTGATCGGTGTAGTACCGATCATCAATCTTGAATGGATGCAAAAAATTCATCGTGACAGGGACGTTCGGGGTTATACAGCTGAGGACGCTACAGGAATGATACTTAGTCGAATGCATGACTACGTTCATTACATCACTCCTCAGTTTTCGAGAACGGACATTAATTTCCAGCGAGTACCTACTGTAGATACATCAAATCCGTTTGCAACAGAGAGAATTCCCACAAATGATGAGAGCTTCGCTGTAATACATGCAAGAAATTTGGAAAAACTATCCATTGATTTTCGATATTTATTGGAAATGTTAGAGGGCTCTTTTATGTCAAATCCCGATACTATTGTCGTACCATCTGGCAAAATGATTTTTGCTATGCAACTGATTATAAATCCAGTAATTTCGCGCCTAATTAAAAATCATTAATCAGGAGTAATTTAGCAGCAAAATCATCTTGCACGCATATTTTTTGCATTATGGTTGAAATTATTTAACAATCGTAATATTAATCTCATCAAAACCTGATATATGTCGGTAATTTACGAATAAGGAGAGCATATGCGTAAAATTCTCGTACTTAACCCTAAAGGGGGGTGTGGTAAAAGTACCCTGGTAACAAATATTGCTGCTTATTTTGCCACGCAAGGTCAAAGGGTTGCAATTGCCGATTTTGATCCGCAAAAGTCTTCCGAGGACTGGCTTTCTCGGCGACCGGATAGCGCACCAAAAATATCAGTTGCTAAAATCAGTGCTGGAAAAATTGAATCGCCCAGAAGAACCGAAGTATTAATCATAGATTCACCCGCTGCGATTCATGGTAAGCGACTTGCTAACTTTGTTCGTACCAGTGAAACTATGGTATTGCCATTATTACCATCAATTATTGATATTCGTGCTGCAGAGCGGTTTATTGAAGAACTTTTTTCTTTACAACATCTTATAAATCGCAAAATAAAACTTGCCACCGTTGCCAACAGAGTCCGAGAAGATACATTATCAGCGGCAAAACTTGATAATTACCTAAATCATATGAAGCTTCCTGGAGGGAGGAAATTACCTTATATTACTGTATTAAGGAATAGTCAAAATTATGTAAAAGCAGCAGAAAAAGGGTTAAGTATTTTCGAGTTTGCACCAGCGAAGACGTTATATGACAGGGAACAATGGCGTCCATTCACGAGCTGGTTATCAAGTGTGCGTAGCCTACCGTAAACATAAAGACATTGTATTAATATTGCGGCAATCTAGTCTCATTTAGAACTATACAGATCAAAAATAATTATTAACTGTCGATCTTTTTTGTCACCACATATAAACCAGAATTAGAATTAATTATTTTGTCTATTTGGAAGTTCTATCGTATCAGACGGCAGTTTAAGAACAATATCACCGATAGGTTTAGCTACTAAAGCTAATCCTTTTTGAAAATTAATCTTTGCGTTCTCACTGTCACCCTGGGTTTCAAACAAGGTTGCAAGTTCATAATAAGCTTCTGCGGTTGGCGCTAACGCAATACTTTTTTCAATGCATGATCTTGCCTTACCCCATAACTCAGCCCGTTTATACAAAGTTCCGGCAGCCAACATTATGTTAGAATCGCCTGGATTTTCTTTCATCAAGAGTTCAATGTAGCTTATTTGCTTTGCAGGGTTTTGGCCTTTCACCTGGCCATATAATCTAACTAATACAGAGTCAGGACTATGCCGAATCACCTTTCGTATCATAACCTCACAATCTGATGTATCAGGAAATATTAGTCGGGCACTAATATAAACCTCTAGCAAGTAAAATTCTTTCTTTAGTTTTTTGGGTACAGTTAACCAAATATCTTTAAGTTCCTTTAACCCGCTGGTGTTACCAGCTGTGCGAATAATATTTGCATAGGCATGCAACTGTTTGGCCCTGATTTTTTCAACTGGCATGGCACCTTTTTTTTCTAATGCCTGCAATATTTTTAAGGACTGGTGCCAATCATTTAACTCCGAACTAGCTTCCAACATCATAATATTCACCTGATTTTGGCCAGGCTTGTCAGTATTTATATGTTGTAATGTGGCATAGGCCTGTTCAGTTTGTTCTTGATTTAACTGTAGTTCAGCCCGTGTAAGACTGACGGCATTGCCTGATGCAGTGTCTTCTGCATATGCCTGCCGCAAATAACTATCTCGCCTCTCTAATGCCCCAAGACTTTGCGCAGCTCTGGCAGCACCTATATAGTTGATCAAAGGCAATCGACTATATTTTGCTCCCTTACTCAGTAATTTTTCTGCTTTGGTCCAGTTACCTTCTATTAAAGAAAGATTGCCTTGCGTCAAATAATATTCTGACTTTTTGTAACCTCTGACTTTCTTCCATCGCCGATAATTTGTTGGAATATCGAGCATTCCAGACAAACTTCTAATTAGATAGTAAAACAGAAAAAATGATGAAAACAATAAAAGCACAAAAAAACTTAATGTGATTTGAATTGAATAATCTGATAAGGCAAAAATAACCTGGCTAGTATCCTGCTTAAGCAGACTGCCTGCCGCAACAGCCAGGATTAGGGCAAATAAAATATATAACAGTAATTTCACTCTAATTCACCATTGGTATCTAACATATTAGTCTCTATTCTCGAGATAGTTACGCAATGTATCTAATGATGTGTCGATAACTGGCAATATAGGGTCGAGCACGAGCATACTCATTCTATCGGTTGTCTGAATAATATTTACCACACCGGAATCCTGAGTATCAAAGTATTCAGTTAGCCATGTTTTAATTATACGTAATGATTCTTGCAATCCGGCAGTGTCGTGCAGGAGCACCGAAAGCCTGGCGGCTTCGAGCTGGAGTCGTAAATTTTGATATATAAAATATTTCTCGTCAGGTAATAAAGTTGCACT
>JBNMOP010000015.1:0-38972 GCA_051275005.1 Gammaproteobacteria bacterium
CCTTGGTTTCGGCATCAAAATAATTACCGCCATAGTCTACTATTGTCTCGATCAACTGTTGCACATTTTGTTTTTCCTTTATTTTTTGTTCCAGATCTACACCAACCAGATGAACCTTTATACCTGTCAGCACAATTGGCGCGAGTGCTTCAATAGGATCACGACCAAAGTTATGTTCTCCGTCTGTATACACCATAATCACTTGCCCCCTGTTCTCATTTCCTTGTTGCTTGAGTAAGAGCGAATAAGCGAGGGCAATGCCATCACCGATAGCAGTTTTTTTCTCGTTTTTAAGGATATTTTCATCCACCATGTCGAGGTAATGCAGTAAAAAATCATGGTCCAGGGTGAGAGGACTGATAATGTAGGCATGATCAGCAAACACGAGCATACCGATGCGGTCATCCCTGCGCCCAACAATAAAATCCCGTAACGCATCCTTGGTGGTTTGCAGACGCGTTCGACCCTGTTGCGTCATAGTCATCCTCTCAAGTTGTGCTGGACGACTTTCTTCAGGCAAATTTTCTCGGTCCATCACCTCTTGCATACTCTCTGATAAATCAAGAACAATAGCGATATCCAAACCCTGTGATTCCACTTCCCGTTCTGCCATGGGCAATACTGGTTGCATGATAGAAAAGATCAGTAATACGATAGCCAACAATAAGAATGCAGCAGGGAGCTGTCTGATCAATGATGAACGAATTAAAACAGGGCTTAGCAGGCTCAGGGTAGTTGAGGCAATATAATTAGATTTATTCAGAAATCGCCAGGCGATATATACCAGAAAGAATACGAGAAAAAACCAACCGAATTGTGGCTTAAGAAAATTCAGTTCCATTATTATCAGGTGAGCAGGCTTTCTGCATAGGATATACCAACCTCAATTCGATGTGCTTCAGGCATATTTTCGTGTTTACCATAACGCGCCTGCTCACAATCTTGCAACACTAAAACCAGTTCATCCACTTTTAGATTAATATCATTATTTAACAAATAGGCGGCGAGTTCGTTTGCAGTCAAGGCTATTGCCAATACCCCTGTTGTCTTCTCTATATATTCTTTGAGTACTTTTTCCAACTGGTCAAAACACTCACGTCGTTGTTGCTTATCCTGGAGGTCATACTTTTTAATTTTCTCAAGCTCCGTTGACGTCACCTTTACAATTTCATCCAGTTGATGTTGAGTATCAGGCTTTTGTTCACGGCGTCGGTTGGCGATGTAAATGCCCGCAGGAATTCCTGTCAGAATTATTAATAACAATCCCACCATCCCAACCATACCCAACCACGATGTTATTAGTTGAGCTGGCAGCATGTCACGGAGCGCAAGACTGCTTAACTCTGCCGGTAAGGTGCTACGTAACACTAACAATGTGCTGGGCACGACAACTTCACCCACCGTCGCAACATCTTCAATCCGTTGCCCGGGCCTCTTGTAATAATACCGTAACCTCAACTCATCAATTTTTAATTCCGCTGTATCAATTTCATAGGTAATCAAGCTATAACTGGCAAGATATTGCGTTCCAGACGGATTAGTTGTTTGCTTGATATTTGAGGTAATCAATTCTAGCCCTGACAGTACAAGCTCGTCTTCAGACAGGTCATCCATGAGAATATCAACATTATTACTACAGAGGATCTCCACATAGTACGTAAGCCGATCGCCCGGGAATAATGCTGTCCTGTCTACCCAACTTCTAACGACAATATCGCTATGTTCGACGCCTGCTTGACTAGCCACATCAACATCCTCCACTGAGGACTGGGCATATAATGCTGTTGAAAAAATCTGCAGAGTCATTAATAAAAGAGGGGTAAAAATTAATTTATTAAAAATTTTCATGACCTTTTCCTTGTGGAAAACATTTTTAGTAAGGGTTCGACCACATGCTTATCCGACCTCGCAAAAACATAATCCATGGGTGCCCTGTAAAAGGCATTAATCAGTCCCTGGTGATGTTTCTGTATGGTTTGCGCATACAATTCCCGTTGCGTATTACCCAGGCCTACAAGTTTCCTGGTACCACTCTCCACATCCATCAATTCAATACTGGAATTTCCGCCAGGTAGATGCGATTCATTTGGATCTTCAACAACTACAGCGACAATATCATGCTTTAGTGCGAGCATATTCAGGGCACGTGAGTTTGCAAGATCATCATTAGTCATATAATCAGAGATCAAAAATATAATGCCTTCCTGACGGAAGTGTGTTCCGAGAAAATCAATCGCTGGCAACAAACAGGACTCTCCAGCTACAGATTCCGATGACCACAACTCCTCTAAAAACTTCCACGCCCGTGCACGGTTATGTCTGGGGGGGTAGTAGTTCAGTACTTTGTCGCTGAACATCATGAAACCGGTATTTACCTGATCTGCAAGAGATGAATAAATCAGAGATGCGGCAAGTAACAACTGTCTCTCTTTTTTAGACCAGGCCCTGGTTCCATATTCCATACTTTTTGTTACGTCTACTGCGATAACGACATTCAATTCACTATCTGCATGGGTCTCTCTAACATAAGGAACTTGCATCCGCGCCGTTACATTCCAGTCTATCCTGCGGACATCGTCACCGGCACGATAAAGTCGGTGTTCATCAAATTCAAATCCAGGGCCGCGTAACATGCTCTGGTAGGTACCTGTCCTGAGATTTGGAAAACGACGTTTGGTATAGATCTCGATATAACGTAGTTCGTGTATTAAATGATCAGGTAGCATGACTGGTTGCAGGCGCTAAGGTATGGCTACATTGTTGATAATACTATTTACAATATTATCGGATTCAATGCCTTCCACTTCTGCACGCACTGTACGCGATATCCTGTGTCTTGCCGCATCCGGAAAAATTTCTTTTACATCCCCTGGCAGGATGTAGTCCCTGCCATTGAGAAAGGCATTGACCCTGGCAAGTGCTAACACATGTTGATAGGAACGTGGCGACATACCCAATAGCACCATTTCCTTAATCTCAGTCAATCCAACAGTTTCAGGTGCCCTGGTTGCCCTGCCTAACCTAACGATATATTCCAAAATCTTGTCATCGACATGCACATCTTCATATATCATTTTGCGAATATCTGTGACCTGATCGGTTGTCAATCGTTTGGCAAGATCCAGTTTCTCAAAGCGGTGATGCAACATTTCAATTTCTTCATTGGCACCAGGATAATCGACCCGCAGCATCATGCTAAACCGGTCCAGCTGTGCTTCAGGCAAGGTATAGACACCCTCCTGCTCTACCGGGTTTTGCGTAGCAAGGACCCAGAAGGGATCAGCCAATTCAAATGTAGTGTCAGCCAGGGTTACCTGGCGTTCCTGCATGGCCTCCAGCAATGCGCTTTGGGTTTTTGAGGTGGCCCGGTTAATCTCATCGGCCAACAATACATTGGTAAATACCGGCCCTTTATCTATCCTGAAACTTGCGGTATTGATTTCATATATTCGAGTGCCAATTATGTCTCCCGGCAACATGTCTGGCGTTAACTGGATACGCTGAAAGTCCGCTGAGATTGTCTTTGCCAGGGTAGTTGCGGTAAGGGTCTTCGCGACACCCGGGACACCTTCCAACAACACATGCCCACATCCGGTTTTCACAACGCCGTCAACGATAGAATAAGGAATGGCAGCGAATAACCCGGTCAGTAACCTGCGTATCATTAATTGTTGGCCTACTATGACTTTGCCAATTTCTTTTTCAAGAATCGTAATAAGATCATAGGCAGCGGTGCTATCAAGTTGCGTTTTATCCTGCATCATCTATGTCCTGATAAATAAATAAAAAATTGCAATACATGCAAGTAATAATAGTGGGCTGTATAGATCCATATGCTCAACAGTCCGCTTCAATCCAGTTTGTTTTTGCTCCTGCCTGACAACCTCATTCAAAGAATCTGCCAGTTCATGTCCAGTAGAGGAACGAAAAAAACTGCCATGTGTCATGGACGCGACCTGACGCAATGTAGATTCATTAAATTGAGTAATAAGCTGATTACCATCTTCATCCAATAGATATTCAGCAATTCCATCCTGGTAACCTAATGGAATGGGTACGGCCAGATCTGTACCAATACCGATGGTGTGAACACGAATACCAGCATCATTCAATTGATTTAAATAGTCTATCAGCTCTGTACTTTCATCGTCTCCATCTGATACGAGTAGAAATGTTTTTTTTGTTTGCACATCATCTTTCGAAACCATTTCCATAGCCGAATTAATTGCACCCGCTACATTCGTACCATAATAAACATCATCATCTTCACCAATCCAGTCCAGAAAAAAGAACAGAGTTTCAAGGTCGCTGGTTAAATGGGAAAGAATCACAGAGGTCCCTGCAAATCCAATTAAACCAACTCGGTTAATCGCATCCGGCTTATTTACCAGGAAAGATTTAATCTCCCTGATTGCCCTGGAAAAACGTGAAGGTGGAACATCCCGTGCCTGCATTGATACCGATCTATCTAAAATTAAAATTAAATCCTGCTTTTCATATTCAGGCACTAATTTTTCAATTGATAATTGAGGTCGTAACAAGGCCAGTACCAATGAGATTGATACAACCAATATAGAAATTAAAGTTAGGCTATCTTGTTTATTAGTTGAAAGCCTGGAGATTGATGCCAATGATGTTCCATAGACTTCCTGCAATCTGAATTTACGTTTTGCGAGGATGTGTAACCAACAAAATATAATAAGTAAGGGGACAATAAAAACGCTTATTACCATATCAGGTTGTAAAATATTAAATTCCGGGAAATCAAACATTTTATGACACTAACCTGTTTGCCTGAAGGATTGTTCCCCCTGGCGTGGTCTTGGACGTAGAATCTCCAACACCTGTGGTGGAGATTCGTCCTCATTTTTCAAACTATCAATTAGACGGTTGGTCAATTCGTAATTATATTTTGCATCCCAGTTTCCAGGTTCAAACTTGAGCACACTAAGAAACTCCTCGCTTGCCCTTTGCAGCCAGGCTATCTGCTCCTGAGGCTCATTAAATTCACTGGCACGTCTGAACAGGGCACAACCGGTCCAGTAATGGATGGGGGGCAATACCGGGCTACTGGCAGATTTCTCCAATAAGGCATCATAGTCACCAAGCTGGTAGAGAATATAAAACTGGTTTGTAAGGGTCGCACTATACACATCCGGCAAGAAAATTTTTGCAAACCCAAGACCATCAAAACGTTGTTCTGCACGGTCAAAACCTTCGAGACTTTCTTCATATGATTCCTGCTCAAATGCCTGTTGAGCATTCATATAGGGATTAAGCCACAAGGAAAGAATTATAAAAAACAGACCACATAAAAATGCAACCAACATAACAAACCAGACAGCGGGAATTTTGAGTATTCGGTGCACTACACCCCCAATTTCAATTGGTCTTATTCAGCGGAATAAACAGAGTGAAGATAGTAACTTAAAAGCATTTTATGGGCAAACACAAGGTAGGGAAATTACTATCAGTTAAATCTACAGCATAACAATTAACTCTTTTTAATAAACATATGCGCCACTGAGGACACTGTTCAGTCTGCTACATGGAATATGTATCACTATCGTTTTATGAATATTCTTAAATTTTATTTTTTATACATAAAATTTTTCAAGTATCACAAAGAAATTGTTAGCAGAAAGAATATATATCTGTGGATAATTTAATATTCTTTAATCACGGCTGGGGATTTGCGGTGGTGTTTGCTGCCAGCGCCACAGGGTAGTGGGGGTGTTTTTCTCAATCTCCCAGGCAGCGACATCCGGATCTGTATTAAACTTTAGCTTGTTACCACGCAATTCTGTATCTTCAAATACAAGCTTGCCCCCTATCATGGTCATCACTGGGTATAAGCTATCCAATTCCTCGACTTCCACTGCCATGTAATCACCGTTAAGGATTATGATATCTGCCCACTTGCCCGGTTCAATAGATCCAATCTTCTCATCTTTCCATATAGAATATGCGCCCCAACGGGTCATCATTAATAATAACGTTAATCTGTCTGGGACGGCTTCTTCCGGAACGCCAAAATTCTTTCCTTCTATCTTGCGCGTCATCCACATAACGCCGTCTTCAAAAGGTGAATGACGGATTTCGCTCTGAGAACCGAACTCACTTATCATTGTTCGGGCACCGGCCTTTAGCATACTTGCTACCGGGGCATTAAAGCTTAGGTACTCCTCACCATAATCTTCTTCCAATACCTGGCTTGGGACACGGGTTGCATCACAGGAAAACGCCATATTGATGCGTGCCGCGATCTCGATTTCTTCGGGGGTAACAGAATGACAATGATCCACCTGCAGGCGCAAGGTGCGTAATTTTTCTATCGGGATTCCCGCATTTAATACAGTATCTAAATAGGCTCGTATTGCCTTGTCCCCAGCCACATGCCAACCGGGTATGCCTGTTTGTCTGCCTTCTGCTGCTAGCTCAGCGAGTACCTTTAAATGCTCCAGTTTGCGGGTGAAGAAATCCCCATCAGGACACAATTCTCGTGATTTTAGTTCTGCTGTTTTCGCAGGGAGTGAGGTACACCATGCCACCCCACCACCATCTAGTCCACCTGCGCTACTACCGATACTCCACATATGATCCGATCCATATCCCACCCAATCACCAATGCGCCAGTAGGTTTCTTTTACCCAAGGATTAAACGGTTGCATCCAGCGGTGTCCCCAGGCAAGACGGATGGGCATCAGCTTGTTCCTGTCCAGATGTATTGAGGCATTGAAACCGCCTTCACACTGTACATGTGTCTTATGGGTGGTCACACCGTTCTGAGCATTGAGCTGCATAACCTGAAAATAAGCACGGGTATATTCATCCCGGCGATTGGACTGAGGGAGAATTATATCGCTACGAACACACCTGGGCCCATCGGTATAATCACCAGACCAACCAGTTTTTTCATCGGTTCAAAAATCATCTGGTATGGGATTACGGTAACGTGCCTCGATAGACTCAATACCTTGCGTGTTATAGACCGCACCACCCCGTGTGCTAACCACAACAGGATTATTGGGTGTAAGGGGATCCAAAAATTGCCTGGTTAATGTCTTGCCTATGGCCTGTACCGCTATCTGCGCGGGGTTTACCCTTACCTGTATCCATTGACCATCGGGAATTTGCTCAACCCTTGCTGCCAATGCCTTGCCCAGATTATCAACGAGCACTTCAGGTGTTTCGGCAGAGACAGACAATTGAATTAATTCCGGGATTGCGTTTAACACCCAGGGAAATGAGGTGAGTGTGGTTTCGTAAAGGTGGTTATGGGTATCGATCAAGCCTGGCAGGACTGTATTATCTTTGGCATCAATAGTCTCTGTCCAGTCCGCAATATATTGTTGTATTTCTGAATTACTTCCTACAGCAATAATTTTGTCATCACGTATTGCAATTGCCTCGGCGAAACTAATGTCATCAATGTTATCTGAATCAGAGGTGATGACCTTGCCATTTATAATTACAGTAGTGGCATAGGGTGATTGAGCAGCTATCACCAGATTATTTAACATCATCCCAGTCAGCATGATAGTTAGATTGAACATAATCCTGCTATATTTTTTCATAGCTCCCTCCAGAATTTTTTTATACAAACATTCTTAACCAACCCTAACTAACTAGTTCGTTATGAAATTGCAAAAAAAAAGGAGAATGGACATGATCCATTCTCCTTCCAATATTACAGAATTAATTATAAACCGATCTTGCGACTTGGAATCTGTGGTTTGCCGTTATTCCAACGCCATAAGTCTGTTGGGGTATTCTTTTCAATCTCCCAGTCTGCAACATCGGGATCGGTATTGAATTTCAACTTATTACCACGCAAAGGTGTATCTTCAAACACCACTTTGCCGCCAACCATAGTCATTATGGGAAAAAGCGTATCCAGTTCTTCCACTTCAACATCCATGTAGTCTCCATTTAGAATAATAATATCTGCCCATTTTCCGGGTTCAATGGAACCTATCTCATCTTCTTTCCACATGGTATAACCACCCCAGCGCGTCATCATTGCTAACAGCGTCAGGCGATCCGGTACCGCCTCTTCAGGGACCCCAAAGTTTTTGCCATCGATCTTTCGAGTCATCCACGCCACGCCATCTTCAAATGGGGAAGAACGGATCTCGCTCTGGCTACCAAATTCACTTATCAATGCCCTGGCCCCCGCCTTCATCATACTAGCTACAGGTCCCGTCATGGTCAGGTACTCCTCGCCATAGTCCGCTTCGATTACCTGGCTAGGTACCTCGGTAGCGTCACAGGAAAATGTCTGGCCAATTCGAGCGGCAATCTGTATTTGCTCAGGTGTCACGGAATGACAATGATCCGTCTGTAAACGCAGGGAACGCATTTTCTCCAATGACATACCGGATTGTAATAGTTCATCCTGATAAAATTTCAGTGCGCCATCACCCGCCATATGCCATCCAGGAATACCAGTCTGTCTGCCCAGGGCAGCCAGCTCAACTAAAACCTTATAATGTTCTAGTCTTCGCATATTAGCCGTACTGGAATCCTCGGTAGGACAAAGCTCCCGACTTTTCAGCTCCGGGGTTTTCGCTGGGATGGATGTACACCACGCCACACCACCACCATCAGATGCACCGGCACTGCTACCAATACTCCACATCATATCCGAGCCATAGCCTACCCAATCACCGATACGCCAGTAGGTCTCGGTAACGCGTGGGTTAAATGGCTGCATCCAACGATGACCCCATGCCAACCGCAGTGGCATAAGATCATTACGATCCAGGTGTACTGATGCATTGAAGCCACCTTCACACTGGATATGGGTCTTGTGTGTGGTCAAACCGTTCTGGGCATTGAGTTGCATGACCTCGAAATAGCCCTGGGTATATTCATCTACCCGGCCTGCCGCATCGACAATAATGTCGCCACGGATACAACGCGGACCATCGGTATAGTCTCCAGAATGCCCGGTATTCTCGTTTATCCAAAAATCATCTGGTATGGGGTTTCTAAAGCGTGCTTCGATAGACTTTATCCCGAGTGAGTTATAGGCCGCACCACCACGGGTACTGATAACCACAGGATGATTGGGTGACAGTGGATCAAGGAATTGCTTGGTAGCCGTCTTACCTATCACTTTCACAGCGACCTGGGCCGGTCCCAGTCTCACCTGAATCCACTGACCTGCAGGGACCTGTGTTGTTCTTGCTGCCAAAGCCTTGCCCAATGTCTCCAGCATTTCTTCTGGCGTATCTGAGGTGATATTAATCTGGATGAGTTCGGGAATATCGCGTAACACCCATTCAAATGCCGTCAGGGTATTTTCATATAAGTGATTATGGGTATCGATTAAACCAGGCAATACAGAATTTCCCTTTGCATCAATAATCTCTGTCCAATCAGCAATATACTGTTGGATATCGGCATTACTACCGACGGCCATAATCTCGTCATTCTGAATTGCAATAGCCTGTTCAAAACTGATGTTGTTGATATCATCAGAATCCATCGTAATGACTTTGCCATTGATTATAACTGTGGTGGCAAACGGCGATGGTGCTGCTATAGCCATGTTACTAATAAATACAGTGAATAAAATTAAGTACAATTTTGTAAATAAATTTTGCCTGACCTTCATCACTTTCTCCCTTCCCGTGTTAACGACTAAGTTATTATTGTTTATCTAAATTTTTATTACCCTACTTTAAAAAATACCCACTCATAATTGCATCATACCAAAGCTTTATCCCCATTGGGGCAACACCCAGTGGCAAACCTTCTTCCGCTGCACTATAACCATGTATCCCGGCATCAAATTGATAAAGTTTTACCTTAGGTGCAGGTTTCATCGCCGCATAACCCGGCAAATACACATCACGATAATTTTCCGGGGCATGGTCACGACTATTCTTGGTAATTATTAATATCAAAGGCGGCACGGGTTTAACCCTTGGTCCCGATATTCCTCTAAGGTAACCCAAGTAGCGCTCTACCAATGATTCCGTTGCCTCGGATGTCATTTCCAGTCGATCTGCTGTAACCCTTGCCGCAGACTCCAGGGCAGCAGGATTATCGAAATGCAGGATATTCTCAGCCTTGAAATGAGGCTGTTTTGTGCCCTTTTGCCAATTATCATGGACTTCCTCCATGACCATGGCAAGTCGGGCCAGGGCATCGCCCCCTTCTTCCTGGATCAACTCATAACCATAATAGCGTGCAGTATCCCGCCAGGACCTAATCCGCAGGCAATCAAAATTCATTCCCCAGGGTTCGCTAATTCCCTGAATTTCACGTGTCATATTTCCATAAAGCGCGCCAAAGGGTGAACTTTCCATACCCAGCACACCGACGATATTAGGAATATGTTGAGTCAACATCATGGTCATCGGGCCACCGGTGGAATGTCCATGACTGTATATAGAGTATTCATCTTCAGGGAAATAACGGCGAGCAAGGTCTGTTGCACCTTCCTCGTGGGCAACCGGCCAGCCGGCCATGCGGTTATAAAAAGTAGTCCCTGGTTTGGCGCATGCAAGATGTAAGGTTCCCCAACGCCTGCGACGCGACTCTTCCTGATCTTTTACAACCTCATATTGATCAGGCGTAATTAATTCATCTTTAAGCCAGATCGGGGTACGCACAGATCCATCCGCTTTAATAGTATCCCCCGGCCAGTTACCATTTACTTCCTGTAGATTATATCGACCAGGGTAAGACATATTGACAACCTTAAATCCGAATTTGGATACCAATAACTGGGCAAATTTTTCCTTACTTCGATGGTCCCCTGAACCACCATGTAACAGAAATACACCAACTTTCTTACCATCAGGTCCCAGTGGTATTTTTGAAGGATCCTCTGGTTCATAAACACTACCTGCAATATCCCAGTCCATATCCACTGCGCGTACACGATGCACGATCTGCTGAGTACGAAAGGGGATATCTGGCAGGGACATTACCTCACTGGATCCAGCAACCAACTCTGAACGCGAGACCTTAATCCAATCGTAACCGCTGACCTTTTCAACAGATATATTTTGTTGGCCTCTTACAGGTGACACTAACGCCACTGTTAGAATGAATATATGCAATACAAAACGAAAGAACTTGAGATTTTGTGACAACAATTTTCCCACCTCGGATTTTTTAATAAAAATATATAAAAATTTTTTCTGATTATAACCACATGCAGAGGCTTAACCTAATGTGTAAAGTCTAAACTAACTAATTAGCAGAAGGGCTGGTTCTAAATTTCATGCCATTCATTTGACTAACTATAAAGCATTAATTATTTTTTATATCTGGTTAGTAAAACTAACCAGATATTTGGTGCGTTTGATAAATAAATGAGGAAGCAGAAAATTCTGCCCCTCATCCCTCGCAAAATTTTATTTATACAGTTCACGACTGGGTATCTGTGGCCCAGTGTCCGCCCATCGCCACAAACTAGTGGGTGTGTTTTTCTCGATCTCCCAGGCTGCAATATCCGGATCAGTGTTGAATTTGAGCAAATTCCCTCTTAACTCTTTATTTTCATATACCACCTTGCCGCCCACCATGGTCATTATGGGATAAAGTGTATCCAATTCTTCCACCTCAACATCCATATAATCCCCATTGAGAATAATTACGTCAGCCCATTTTCCTGGTTCAATTGAGCCAACCTTGTCATCCTTCCACACGGCGTACGCACCCCAACGCGTCATCATTAATAATAACGTCAATCTGTCTGGTACCGCCTCTTCAGGTACACCAAAGTTTTTACCGTCTATTTTACGGGTCATCCACATTACCCCATCTTCAAAGGGTGAATGTCTGATCTCACTTTGACTACCGAATTCACTGATTACAGCCCTCGCCCCGGCCTTGAGCATGCTGGCTACCGGGGCATTCATTGTTAAGAATTCCTCACCATAGGCAGATTCGATTACCTCACTGGGTACTCGTGTAGCATCACAGGAAAACGCCATGTTGATCCGGGCAGCCATCGCTATCTGTTCAGGGGTAACCGAATGACAATGATCTACCTCGAGTCTCAATGTGCGAAGTTTTTCTAAAGAAATCCCAGCATTGAGTACTACATCGAACCAGGCATCAAGTGCGGCATCTCCCGCGACGTGCCAACCGGGTATACCCGTTTGTCTTCCTGCTGCTGCAAGCTCAGTCAACGTTGCCAAATGTTCAAGCCGCCTGACATTGGTGGGACTGGATTCCATCGTAGGGCAGCGCTCTCTGGCCTTGAGTTCAGGCGTTTTAGCCGGGATAGAGGTACACCAGCCGACCCCACCATTGTCCAGCGCGCCGGCACTACTACCAATACTCCAAAAATGTTCTGATCCATAACCTACCAGATCGCCAATACGCCAGTAGTTCTCGACAATAAAGGGATTGAATGGTTGCATCCAGCGGTGACCCCAGGCCAGCCGTATAGGCATCATGTCATTTCGTTCCAGGTGCACCGTAGCGTTAAAACCACCTTCGCATTGAATATGGGTTTTAAACGTCGTCACACCAGTTTGTGCATTGAGCTGCATGACTTCAAGATAACTACGGGTGTATTCATCCTGTTTATTCGATTGTGGGATAATGATATCCACCCGTGCACAACGCGTACCATCAGTTTGGTCCCCTGAGAAACCCAGGTTGGCATCTATCCAGAAATCATCCGGCACCGGATTTCGATATCGTGTTTCAAAAGCATCTATTGCTTTGGTGCTATATACTGAGCCCCCACGTGTATACACAACAATCGGATTATCTGGAGATTGTTCATCCAGCAGTTGTCTGGTGATTGAAGTCCCTAACATAGGCACAGCAACAGCGGGAGGATTGAGCTGGATCTGTATGTATTGTCCTTTGGGGATAGCGGCAATCCTTGCCTTCAATCCTGAAAGCAATATTTGCAGTAATTTGTCCTGAGAATCTGACGTAAATCTGATCTGTAACACTTCAGGAATGGCCTTCGCCACCCATGGGAAGTTTGACAAAGTAGTGTCATAAAGATGGTTATGAGTATCTACCAGTCCAGGTAATACTGTATTACCCCCGGCATCTATGCTCTCTGTCCAGTCCGCAATATATTGTTGGATATCTGCATTACTACCTACCGCAATGATTTCATCATCTCTAATCGCAATCGCTTGATGGACACTGATATCATTTATATCATCTGAATCAGCAGTAATAACCTTGCCATTAATTATTACTGTTGTCGCATAAGGCGATTCTGCAGCCATTACAACTTGACCTGAGAACAGACACGTTGACACTAATAAAATCAAACTGCCAGTAATTTTTAAATTTAAACTGCAATGATTAACTCTCATTAACTTTCCCCTTCCATATGACGGTAATATCCTATTTTAACTCTCTAATATTTTATGAAATTTTCTAAAGACTCTGAACACAGGTATAAAAAATAACACTATAGCCATTATTTTTGAGCCATAACAAGTATGTCATTGGCCTCTACATTACCCAGATATCTATCGTCCTGCAAATTAATTACTGTATCAATATATCAGCCATAAAATGGCAATATAAGTTTGAATATCCAGACATTTCAGTAGATATATCTCTTTTTTTTAAAATAGGTCATTAGATAATTTTATGGTATTAATATTTCAATAGACTGGCTGTGGGATAATGCTTAGGTTTAATTGCTCACAAAGCCAGAACTACTACTAGTTTTGAAACTAAATTCGGGAGGACTTTAAGGTGTTTATCAACACAAAAACTCAATTGATATTCCCATATAAAAATTCTGACACTAAGCTCTCTATCCTCGGTATGTTGGTAGTCTTAATATTTACAAGTCAATTTGCCTGCGCGCAACAAAATACCAAACTGAATATTATTTTGGGGGACGTCTCACTCAATAAACTACCTTTTGTCATGGCTTATGAAGAAGGAATTTATAAAAAAAATGGTCTAGACCTCACTCCGATGTTCACCAGAAGCTCGGTTGAAATAATCCGGCGCAGCGGCATTGATGTTCCAGAAGAGTTTGTGTTAAATGGTGAGACTGATGCCCCGATCAGGATAGGTGGTGCCTCGCCATCTATAGTCAGACTTACCACCAAGGCCGGATCCTGGGATCCAATAATAATTGGTTCTACACACCACAAATCTCGATGGCATATCGTAGGCAGAAATGACATTCGTTCAGCCGAACAATTAAAAGGCAAACGTATTGGTTATTCCGGAGTGGGTGCAGTGACACACCTGGGTGCAATTAGTTTTGCTCAAGCTATGGGGTGGGATCCAGATAATGATGTTTCATTAATGGCAGATGGTCTGGCGGTTGAGGCCCTACAAAATGGTTATATCGATGCATTTGTCGCCGATAATCTACATGGCACGATGGCAATGGCGGCAGGTTTCAGGGTGATTGTCGATTTAGCAGATTACAACTTCCCCACTGCGGGGTCTTCTTTACTGGCAGATAGAATATGGCTTAAAGATAATCGTGAAGCTGCACGCCAGTTTGTCAAGAGTACCGTTGAAGCTGTAGCCTTGTTAAAAAACAATAAAGATGCTGCGTTCAAAACACTCAAGAAATGGTACCAATTAAGAGATTCTGAATTACTGGAATACTTCTATGAAGGTACGTTAAGAATACCTGAAAAGCCCTATCCACCGGTAGAAGGCCTGCGCAGGGTTATGGAAGTTTACGACAATCATGAGATGCGCAAGTATTCCCTGGAACATTTTTATGATGACAGTTTTGTTCGCGAACTTGATGAAAGCGGATATATAGACAGTTTGTATAATTAGCCTGGCTTGATTTTTGCCGGCTTATATTGAATATTGAATCATTACAAAGGCTTTTGTTTATCCACATCAGCCAGGAAGCGATCTAAAAGTCGCTTGGCAATGTCGCCTTTATCCTTACCCTGATATTTTCCGATTATATATTCAAACTGCTGTTGAGTTTTTTCCACTTGCTTATTTACAGTTTCAATTTTTTCGTTATCCCGGTACTGCCGCCACAGGTCACGATAATTAATGGCGAGATAGAGTTCTACTTCTGAGATCTGTTCAAAATCTGGATATCGTTCTAGAAATATTTCCATTTTCAAGATGGATGCAGCTAACGAATCCGTGCCGGTCGCCTCGGACAAATAGTAATCCATTTCCAGCAATTGAAATGTACTGTCTGCAACGTGTTCACCGTTAGTGGAATTTTCAAGATACTGTTCATATGCATCCCCATTATAAAAAAAACGTTTAAGGCGACCAAACCAACGAATCTTTACATCCATCTCAGCGCTACGCTGTAAGGCGAGATTGATTAGGCTTTCTTGTTCTGCACCATGGCCGATAACTTCAGCTGTTAACAGTTTTGCCAGTGCACTGGCTGTTGCACCCAATTGATAATATTCATCTGTATTGGTTTGATTACCATTCTCCTGTAATTGAAGTTGCAAACGCTGCATTTGTTTGAGGGAGGTATTCAGATTTTCAGAGGTAAGTAAAATATCTGCCTGACTATTTCCTATAAATAACAGAATAACCAGCAACCATGGCATTTTACTATGAATATTCATTTAGTTATTTCCCGTCATATTATCCGTTCTACAAACCATATCAGACCAAATATAGTGATCACCAATGATGATAATTGTACTACCTCTTTTCTGTATTGTGATTTTGACAGATAATTCAGTAATGGCCACGTAATTATTATGATAATAACCTGACCTAATTCAACTCCAAAGTTAAAGCTAAATAAACTTAATAGCAGGCCGGTACGTTCAAGGTCCAATTCTTGCAGTAACCCGGCAAATCCAAAACCATGAACCAGGCCAAACACAAATGCGAGGATCCACCTTCTCTTTATATCCTTTGCCAGAAGATTTTCAACACCTACATAGACAATACTCAATGCAATTGCAGCTTCAACGACCCATGCGATTGGTTGTACGATACCTAGGGTGGCTATTGTCAGGGTAATACTATGTGCAATCGTAAAAGATGTCGCGATAATAACAAGATTTCGCAGACCCTTGCCAACTAGCAATAACCCCAATAAAAACAAAATATGATCGTAGCCGGTAAATATATGTTCCAGACCGAACAAGATAAATCCTCTTGCAGCAGTCCAGACGTTTGTTTTATCTCGTTGCCACGACCATGTATTTTCATGCTGAAAGACAAACTGTAATTGTTCAATCTGTGTGTCCAGTTCAGCCAGTGTACGGTGATCAGGATACAAATCCGTTAAAAATTTTAGATTGATATCAGCAGAATCAATAGTCGCTATAGTGCTATATTTAACGTTTAGTTCTAGATAAGGAAAACTATCACTATCTAGCCAGATGTTTGTGGAGATAAATTCATTTTCAACTAACTGATGATTTAATTGAATATTGATCCTTTCCGTCAAATAGTTATCAATCTGGGTACTAGCTTCTGATAACTCCTGCAGTGTTACGGTTTCATCAAGGTCCTTATCCAGCCTTAATAATAAATCCATGTCATCCATAGGCAGGCGATAAACCGCCATGAGTGTATTTCCAATAGTATTGAATTGACTGTAACTGACACTTAAGGGATGAGACATTACAATACTATTGGAGAATAGTGTGAGTAATATCCAGGGGAAAATATTGATTAGAAAATTGCGTATCATTCCCGTTTGACGCATTAGCAAAATAAGTAGTTCAAGACTAAAGACTAAATTTTTATCCAGTAACGTGATTTACACGCCGGATGAGACATGATTAAAATTGATTTTTCCACAACAGGAAATAACAACAATGATATTCAAATTTGATATCGTCCTGGTTGCATAGATCACCAGATACGTAAGGGACTGTAAAAAAACAGTCCGCTGACAAGGTATTTAAAACAGACTGGTAATATTTCTAAGCAGTTTTTTGACCTTTTCTTATAAAGGCAACAATACCAATCAACAGACCTAGTGCAACAACGCCTGCAATTAACATTGTTGAATTGGAGCCACCACCCATATCATTTGTATCCATGGATTGTTGTCCGTCGGCGGTTACTGCGGCAACTGTCTGGGCACCATCTTGTCCAGCAACCAGTGCATCCTGTGCCTGTTGAATTTGCTCAACCTGTTTAGACTGTGCCAGTGAATGCTTACTTGTCCCCGTCAAATCCGGATCCTGTGCAGTGACAAACTCGCCTGTTTCCGGATCAAATTCCAGATATACCTGGGAAATCATGTCCTCATCAGCTGACCAAACACTCGTCATGGGTATTAAACCCATTAAAAATACTGTAATAATACTGACGAAAATCCGGTTATTAGTATTCATGCATTCCCCTCTCTTAGCCAGGCCCAAGGGGTAGTATTAAAACCACCCCTTAGACATGTAGTTATAACTTCAGTTAATAGGTAAATCTATCTAACGTTTAAAATACTTTAGAATCCGTTCGCACCACTGAGGAACTCAGGAATCTGTGGTACTTCTGTCCAGCGCCAGGCAGATGTGGGTGTCTGCATATCGATGGTCCAGTCAGCGGTATCAGTATTAAAGCGTAAGGTATTGCCCCGCAATTCAGGATTCTCGAATGAGATCTTACCATTGATAAAGGTCATCACAGAGGTCAGTTTTTCCAGTTCCTCATCCGGGGTACCCAGATAGTCACCATTCAAAATGACGAGATCTGCAAACTTGCCTTTCTCTATAGAACCAAGGGCATTTTCCTTCCACAGTGGGTAGGCTCCTCTTCGGGTCATCATCAGCATCAAGGTCATCTTGTCCGGCACTGCCTCTTCCGGTACTCCCCAGACCTCACCGTCAATCTTACGGGTTAGCCACTCTACACCGTCTTCAAACGGTGAATCGCGAAGTGACCCTTGAATACCAAACTCACTGATAACGGTATTCACGCCAGCCTTCATCATACTCGCCACCGGGGCATTCCAGGTCAGGTATTCCTCGCCGTAACCTTCTTTAATTACACCCGTTGGGACATCGGTGGAATCACATGAGAAGGTATGGCCGGTACGTGCGGCAATCTGAATTTCCTCTGGCGTAACTGAATGACAATGGTCACTCTGGGTACGTAACATCTTGATGCGTTCCGGATCCATGTAATGCAGGTAGGTCTTCATCATAATTTCGGTTGCACCATCTCCGGCGGAGTGCCAGCCGGGAATATTACTTATCCGACCTTCCGCGGCCAATTTCGCCAGAGTCACTAGATGTTCGGTACGTCTGCCACGGTTTGCGGTGATACCACCGTCAATACCGCCACCTTCAACTGTTCTGCCTTTCCACGCATTGAGTTCAATTCCCTCCGGAGCAGGTGGGCACTGTTCTCGAGCCTTAATTTCTGCATTTTTGGCAACCATGGAGGTACACCAGCCGACACCGCCGGCATCGATACCACCGACACTGCTACCAGTACTGAAAAACCAGTCTGAGCCATGTCCGACCCAGTCACCGATACGACGGTAAGACTCGGCAATATTGTCGGAAAAAGGTTGTAACCAACGGTGGTTCCAGGACATCCTAATAGGCATCATGTCACTTCGATCCAAATGATTGGTCGCACTGAAACCACCCTCGCACTGGATATGACTGGAATATGAAGTTACGCCTATCTGGGCATTGGCCTGCATAACTTCAAACAGCCCCTTAATGTACTTGTTAAAGGTTTCCTGGTCCTGGGTACCAATAAGGTCAAGACTGGTACAACGACCAAAGTCAGTGTATTCACCGGACCAACCGCGTTCCTTGTCCACCATCCAGTAATCCGACGGCAATTCGTTCCCATAATATTTTTCTATGTCTTCTATGGCCTTGCCATTGAGTATAGAACCACCACGTGTGGTAATTAATACCGGGTGATTTGGGGCCACAGCATCGACCATTGAACGGTTGATTAGATTTTGATTCAAAGCAGGAACGGTTACTGGCGGCGGATTCATACCCACTCTTATCCACTTGCCCTCAGGAACTTGCCTGGCCCGCGCCTCAATAGCCGCGATAGCATTCCTTGACACCTCCTCCGGTGTCTCGCCACTGACACGGAGCTCAAGCAGGTCAGGTATTGAATTAACTACCCAGGGAAACCCGGTAGCGGACTCGTAAATATGATTATGGGTATCTATAAATCCTGGGGTGATGGTATTGCCCTTGGCATCGATTACCTCGGTCCAGTCAGCAACCAGTGCCTGTATCTCGGCATTGCTACCCACCTCAAGAATTTTATTCCCTTGAATCGCAACGGCTTGGGCAATTGTCACCTGGGTTGGGTCATTGCTATCCGCAGTGATGACCTTGCCGTTTATTATGACTATTTCGGCATATGGTGAGGTCGCCGCAGAAACTGCACTGCTTAATATGGTTGCAAATAAAAGAATTAACAATCTGTTGAAACAACTTGAATACTTACCAGTTAATACGATTTTCATCATACCCCCTTCCATTAAATTAAAATTACAACAATTAAATCACAACCGCTTATTTTACTTTAAAAAGCCTTAACGTCTAGCGTTAGACACTAATTTCTTAATTTATTCATAAAGACTCTCAAAATACCCATTTTGATCCAGATCCCTGGCATATGTGTCATCATAAAAGTATTCCAGTGTATGTTTACACAATTCGTGGCTATCATAAATTTCCATCATTTTTGAAGCCTCTTAATGACGGAGAAGGCTTGGCCGGATCCTTGCTGACTTCATTGTAAAAGGGTTCTATTAACCCTAAAACATTCATCTGGTACTAGTTATGAGTGGTTTGGAACGCTAATTTTTTATTAACGATTAAAAAATCCACCTTTAATAGCATCATCCCATTGCTGGAAGACAGCAGGTCCCACACCATATGGAACACCTGGCACATGCTCACCACTCATATAGCCGTGGGTTCCCAGGTGAAATTGTGTCAACGAGACTCTGGGAGCAGGTCGCATTTTTTTAAACATAGGTATAACCACCTCTTCATACACTTCTTTACTGTGGTCACGGCTATGGGCTGTGATCTGAAACATCACCGGTGGTACCGGCTTGACTCCTCGTCCCGTTTGTTCTCTTGACAGTCCTAAATACCGATCAATTAATTCCTCTGTTTCTTCTTTACCCAGTTTCATACGCTTTGCTGAAACGTTTGCCGCTGCACGTAGGGAATCTTCAATGCCATGGGTGACGATATACTCTGCCTTGAAAGAGGCATATTTCTGGGTGTCTCCCCAATCATCCAGGATATCTTCCATGATCATAGGCAATCTCATTAATGCCTCGGCACCTTCCTGTCCCAGGAGTTCGGGACCTTTATAACGGGCGTCATCTCGCCAGCTTCGTATATATAATTCATCAAACGGGTCAGATCTGGACGGTAATAAGACTTCTTCGTCTTGTACTCGGTTGAAACCTTCGATCTTACCTAACTGACCACCCCATGCGGCCTGTGCCCTGTAAATATAACCAAAGGACGAATTTTCAATGGCGAGAATTCCTTGAATATTTGGCACGCGTTGGGACAACATCATTGTGAACGGACCGCCGGTGGAATGACCATGGAGATATATTGAATATTCATCTTCAGGAAAGTGTTTACGCATGGCCTCAATCCCACCTTTTTCAAAGGCCATAGGCCATCCTGCCATTCTGGCATAGAAGAGGGTGCCGGGTTTTGCCTTGGCCAGGGTACGAATCCCATAGCGGGGACGTTGCCCATGATCTTTAATAATGTCATATTGGTCCCGGGTAATGTATTCACCTTGCTTCCAGATGGGGGTCCGCACTTCCAATGAATATTTATGGTGATCATAGGCAGTAACATTACGCCCCGGCCAGGTGCGGTCAGGGGTATGAAAGGCATGCCGCCCCGGGTAACTCATGCTGATGACCTTATAACCCAACTTCTTTGCCATAAGATCTGCGCGCTTATGCATGGTTTTGAAATCTCCACTACCGCCATGCAACAAAAAGATACCGATTTTTTTGCCATCGGCACCCCTGGCAATTTTTGTAGGGTCTACAGGCTCATGGACTGACATACCAATATCCCACTCCATGTCCACGGCATTAACACGCATGATGTCCTCCACGTAACCGCGCTCGCCTTTTAGTGGCAGGTCAGGACGACTCATAAAGTTCCTGATCATCGGCAGGATCTCTTCTTCGGGAAAATCCGATGGCGGTACATAGTCCGCGATTGTTGGGAGCGACCAGGACAACATAAAAAAAATAGCGAAAATATTGAGTTTTATCGTGTTCACTGTGCCGTTATTCATGAATTTCCCCTCTACTTTTGTAATAAATTGCATCTAATACCGTAAAAATTTAGCATAATACCCTAGCCAATATGCGTCAAATGTCAGCAAAATTCAGCAAACTTCTTCGAAAAACAGTTAAAAACTGCCACTGACTGAGAGGTTAATTCTTGCGCCATTTTTAAATGTCTGTACCAATCGCCTGTTAACAGATGACAGGTCACGCTGCCCAACAAAAAAGCTCCTCTCCCTGTTCTCGTCGTAGTTAAGGATATTGATACCCTCTATCCTAATCCGAACGCCAAACCAGCGGGTCGTCTCAACAAATGCATTAAACCAGACACCTTCAGAACGGACATCCAGCTCATCCACCTTAAACCTGGTTCGAAGACCCTGTTCACCCACTTCAGCACCCCAGGAGATATTGGCCTCCCTAAAATCCTGACGGAATTTGATCAGATAGGACCAGTTATTTTCATTGGCAAAGGAAAAGCCTGGATCCAGACCACCCACACCGGACAACACACGCTTCTCCCCTGTTACTGGATCAGTGACCGAGGAATCCTGAAATCTCACTCTGGCATCAATACGCGCATCATTTAATCCAACTCGATCCAGGGGTATAGTGGCCTCGATGTCTGTCCCCCAACGCCGGCCGTTGCCGATATTTCCCGGTGCCTCAAGAGTCGGGCTAAGTGGAAGCAAGTCCGCAACATCGTCAATCCAGTCATGAAATAGAGAAACAGTAACCACACCCAGTTCTCCAAACCGGCGTTCATGACTGAGCTCTGTCTGCCAGGTTGCTTGTGGGCTGAGATTAGGGTTTCCACCCACTAAATCATCGTCACGCTGGGTCACGGCACTAACAAAATCATTAAAGTCCAGTTGCGATACGTCCCGGGTAACACGCAACCGGGTCTGCTGCCCCTGGCGCGGGGAATAACTCATATTAAGATAGGGTTTCAGAAAAAAGAAATTCCGATCCAGTTGGACATCGCCTGTCTGTGAAATGTCGGAAACTTCCGCACCAAGCCCAAACTCCACACTAAATGCGTTGCGGTTCCAGCTATCGCTGAGGACGATGTCACCCCTGACTTCCTTCACCTTACTGTCTGAGCCTGGAATATCAATGATGGTGGCAATACCTCCCGCAGATTCAGTCTGCAGCAAAGAGCTGTCCAGTGAATTAAACGCACCTTCCATGTTTAAACGTACCGAATGGTTGCCCCATCCCGCATAGGTAAACTCCAGCCTGGTTATCGCCTCAAGGGTTTGCTTGTTGATTTCGTCAACCGTTAATAATTCCAAATCGCCGTCCGGGTTGAAGTCCCTTCTGCCATTGGAAGGACCCTGATCAAGGTAATACAATAAAAGTATCCCCTTTCCTATCATGTCTTCACTGAGCAAACGCTCTGCATCCAGTCCCAGGGCAAACGACAGGTTACGACGTTCGGTATCGAATACAGTAGAACTCGTCTGTCCGCCCACGGGTGTCACTGACCTTTCGAGCAACTCGTCCCTGATAACGGTGCTCAACTTGGTATTGAGCTGCACATAGTTCTCTCCTATATAGGTTGAACCGTTGAAGTATCCGTTGACATCAAAACCATCAAAACCGGGGCCTCCATCATCATCAAATCGGGCTTCAATAAGATTACCATTGGCATCGAATATGTTCTCAGCCCCCCCATCACCAAAGTTACTGTATCTTGCATCGGCACCAATGTTGTACTCGATATCACCTATACGATCTATCATCGAAATACTGCCACCCGGGGCAAGTCCGTGCCCGAATGTTTGCCTGACAAAGGTCTCCCAGCGTATTGTTGCAGGGACATCTGTCTTAAGGATGATGTTGGCCACGACGGTCTGTCCCGACAGGTCGATACCACGGACCTGGCCACGGATTAGTTCGATGTAATCCACACTGGCTGCAGGTATTCTGGTTAATATTGCTGATGGGGAATCCTGCTTTGCACTGGGGCGGCGACCATTGATGAATACGTTACCCAAGGCAGCGCCAAAACCTCTCCTGCCACCCCCTTGTTGATCGTTAAGACAACTAAGGCAATCGCTAATAACAAATCCTGGTATCTGTGTGACCATGTCCAGGGCATTATTAGGATTATATTGCTGAAAAAAGCTTGCCGGAAAATTGACTATTTCCTCTGTCGATGATGACTCTTCAGCTCCGCGTTTTTGTGCACCAGGACCTGATGCAGTTCTGTCCTGTGCTATAGAAATTCCACTAACACCTTGCAAAATAGCGGCAATAAGGACTAACCATTGGTATCTACACTTCATATTCATCTCCGTAAAGCAATAAGCTTGTTTCTTAAAAATTCAAGATAAACACAACAACATAATTGCAGCCCAAAATTAGCTGGGCATGGTAAAACCGCGCAATCATTACATAAAATGAGATAAATATCATTCCATATACCACAAATTGAAATAATGAAATCAGCGTTAAATATTTACCCCAGATTAAATACTTCCCTGAATAATGTTTGATATCTCAGGCGTGGCATATGCGTTAATTTACTTCAAAATGTATAACTCAATCTTGATAAACAAAGAAACGTTTTTCTCACATTTTATCCACTAATCTGATAAACTCGATATACATATAAATATAGATGGAGTGAGTTGTGACGCAGGATAATCTACCCCCCAGTTCCCAGAAAAACACCGAAAGCGAACAAGAAATTGAACAGCCCGTAGGTTATTATCACAGCAAAAAAGACCGTATTTTCGTAAGGTCAATTGAGGGTGCATATAATCTGACCGAGGAATTAAATCGCCTTCGCGCCATGCCAAGGGTTCGTAAAGCAAAAGATATCAAATTTGTAGACGGCCCTCAGGCATACAGCCGCCATTATGTTGAACCTAAAGATGGCATAACCCAGAATTTTCATATTCATCTTGAAGAATATGGACCTGGTGGAAAATCTCAAAAACACGGTCATGTAAACGAAGCGGCATTTTATATTCTGGACGGAATTGGATATGAAATTCACGATGGCATTAAATACGACTGGAAGGCAGGGGATGTAGCTATCGTTCATAATAATTGTGTACATCAACACTTTAATGCAAGTGATAGTAAACCTGCTCGTGCGCTGGTAATCAAAACGAAACCTATGTACATGTTTATGAATATGCTCTTTCAAAAAACAGTTGAACCCCGTGAGACAACTCCAGCACCTGGCGGAGAAGATTTCAATGCCAGAGAAGAAGAAGAAGATTTTAATCATCCAAAAGGAGGATATTAAGATGGCCTGGGATGAAAGTACTGCCTGGATTGAAGGTGAGAAAAATGACCCGCTTTATCAACATTTGTTAGATGATGCAACCACTGCAGCCGATCGTAATGCAAAACGCAAAAAAGTTGTTACACCAGCAGAAATGCCATGGGAAATGTCAAGACAGGGTCTGTTAAAACATCTTATTAATGAAGAGATGAACACACGCATAGAAACCGTAGATGCCTATATGCAAATTATTCCTCCTGGTAGTCACTCAGGAAAACATCGCCACCTGGCAGAAGAATGTCTTTATGTATTAGAGGGCAATGGTTACGATCTACATCAGGACTGTGATATTGAAATTACAGATGAATATTTCTGGAAACCTCAAGATGAAGTGAAAAAATATGAATGGGAAGCCGGTGATGTTATATATATTCCACCAAACACTATCCATCAACATATCAACGCAGATCCGGATCGCCCTGCCCGTTTAATTTCATCCACCAATCGCATATTTAAATATTGTGGCCTGAACGATGTGGAACAAGTTGAAGATGCACCAGAATATAAACCTGGCATAAAGTTAACACCGGAGCTGGTCCGCTCATATCTTCAAGGAAATCAGGACGCATAACCGCATCCAGCTGCTCTTCATAACGTCCAGTATTTCTTAAATGCTAGGTGCCTTACTTGCCCTAGCCTCGGCTGCTACATTTGGTTTAAATAATGCAGCATTCCGACGTGGCGTACTCACTGCCAGCGTGCTGCAAGCCATGGCGATAACCGTTCCATTAGGTGTACCCTTGTTTACAATCGCCTGCCTGATGTTTGGTGGATTCCAGGCTATGGCGGCACTACCAACGACAGCGATAGGATGGATGTCCCTGGCAGGTGTGGTTCACTTTGTCATTGGTCGGTACAGTAACTATCGTTCTATCCGGGCACTAGGGGCAAATCTGTCAAGTCCCATATCACAACTGAGTGTCCCCATCTCGATTATTCTTGCCATCATCTTTCTCAACGAGGTCGTCACTCCGATTCGAGTTCTCGGTTTTGTAATGATAATAATTGGACCCACAGTCATGTTACGTAAAAATAAAGGCAGCGCCCCCAGGAAATCAAAGTCTGGTTTCGAACCTGTCTATGGTGAAGGATTTTTCTGGGGCTTTATAAGTGCATTTGCCTACGGTGCCAGCCCGCTATTTATCATGAAGGGTCTAGGTAACGATAGTGATCTGGTGGACAGTATTGCAGGTGGATTTATATCCTACACTTTTGCAACAATTATTATAATTATCATCGTCTTGTTTTTAGGTGGGAGATTGTTTATGCAAACGATAGATAAGACAGCAGCAAAGTGGTTTATAGCATCAGGAATCATCGTCTCCTTTTCTCAGCTATTTAGATACATGTCACTTTCCGTCGCGCCAGTAACTGTGGTTGTGCCCATTCAAAGACTGTCTCCTGTGTTCAGGGTTATCTTTAGCTGGGTCATAAATCGTGATCATGAGTTTTTCGGTTTCTGGGTATTATTTGGAATATTTATCTCTATGCTCGGCGCGATCATGCTTGCCCTGAGTACAGAACTGGTCGCCAACTTTATGCCTGAATCATGGGGTCCTGTCATCCGCTATAGCTGGCCCTGATATTTTATAGAATTAATCTATTTTTTTATTATATAAATCAATGGATTATAAAGAATAATTATCCAATTATACGTGTATTGACAATTACCGGTCAGACGCATAAGGTTTTTATTTGAACACCCGTGTATTAAAACTTGTGGTATTTATCTATTTTATAAGGAAGGGGAACTTTTATGTTTGACTCCAGAAGTCTTGTTTCATCGCGTGCCAATATTTTATTGGTCTTATTTACCAGCGCCATGCTAAGCATCTCAGCATCGGCTGATGTCGCTCCCTATGCCGACAGCGTTATTATCAACGGCAAAGTCATCACTGCCAACAGTGACAAAGCGGACCTGATTACTATGGCCGAGGCCGTTGCAATCCGGGAAGACAAGATCATGGCAGTGGGTAGCAATGAGGAAATCCAAAGACTGGTTGCTGACTGGACAGAGGTTATTGATGCCAAGGGTAATTCCGTCATACCTGGATTGATTGATTCCCACAATCACCTTTATGAGCACACCCTGGATTTTCCCTGGTCACTGAAACAAATCCCGGAAATGCTGGAGGTACGTATCGGCGCCAAGGGAGATGAAGGCCTGGTAAGCATCGAACAATTTACAAATATTGTACTAAGTGCAATCAAGGCCAGGGCCGCAGCGATTCCTGAGGGCAGTTGGATACGTGTGAATGCGCGCCCGCCGGATGTTGCGGTAAAGTCATTTGGCACGACGATTACACGTGCCATACTTGATGACTTAACACCTAATCACCCCGCCTACATCACCACCCGAGGTGGTTCTGTGGTCAATACCAAGACAATCGAGGCATTCGAAGATTTCTATGGCTCAAGAATGCCAGAGGATTACTGGTTGGTTAGCCGAGAACTGGGCACATCAGGTGAATATAATGATTTTGATCGATGCGCCAAGATTGACATTATTAATACCCAATTTGGTAGCTTTGACCGATACATCAATGCCTATATGCAGTCCATGCAGGTCAATGCGCAGATAGGCGTCACAAGTTTTAAGACACACCTGCAATGTGAGGGTGGATTCAGTGCATCATCTCATCTGGATAGAAATGATCTAATGCCTATCCGATTGGCCTGGGGACACCGCTGGTGGCAACCATTTAATTCCAATATCAAAGAATCATACCGCCGCATCGGTGACTGGACCGGTTATGGATCAGATTTTCTATGGAGCATCGGCAGCAGTGTCGGTGGCATCGACGCCGGTGGAGTGGGCTGGTGTACTACTATTACTGCGGATGAATCAATCAAGAGCCGCGAACAATGCCCTCCTCTGATTAATGATATCGATATCCCTGATATTACCGATACGAATATTGTGCCAAATCGTGGCAGGCGGTTAGAGCACCTGGATACCCTGGCACAACTTGCCGGCGAAGGACGCTTATCAGGCATTCCTGGATGGCATGTGGCTGGGGATGGCGCCGTAGATGTATTGACTAAAACCTATCGAAAATATATGTCTGATGATCGTATAAGCGATCTGCGCATACAGGCAGACCATTGTTTTGGTATCAGACCGGATCAGATCGAAATGGCTGTTCGCCTGGGTCAAACATTTGCCTGTAATTTTGATACCGAGAATACCCGGATTATTGAAAAAGACTACGGCGAAGAATACCTTGCATGGAACGCACCCGTAGGCAGTATGCATAAGGCCGGCGTCAATGTCGTCCTTGGATCTTTTGGCACCTACGGTAAGGAACGATATTCACCATTTGAGGATGGAGTTAACTGGTTAACCCGTGAAGATGATGAAGGTGTGGCCTGGGGTCTGAAGGAAGAGGCTGTACCTGACAGGTTAACGCTTTTGTTGATGATGAGTAGATACGGTGGCCATCCATTATGGAAGGAACACTCCATCGGCTCTTTAGAAAAAGGAAAGCTTGCGGATATTGTTATCCTCAATGGAGATTACATGGGCGTGCCAGTTGCTGATCTGGAAAAACTCACTTCAATTTTTACAATGATTGGGGGCAGAATAAATTTCGAGACACCAGAACTTCGAGGTAATACCTTAAAATTCAATACCGCCTCTATTGACTGGACTTTTGATATGCAAACGCCCACGACATTATGGCGTTGGACCGAGACACCTGTCGCACCACCATTCTTGAATGGGGCCAACGGCTACTAAGCTTCAAATTAAAAAAAAGGAGAAGTAAATACTTCTCCTTTTTTTTCCACCATATATTATTTGTGAGGGTGACATGTCCTATATCAATAAATTCAAAATTTCTAAAACCGCATCTTTTACCTTCTTTTCATTTTGCATTGCCTTTAGCAATAGCGTCTTTGCAGTTGGTTCACCTTATGCGGAAACAGCAATAATTAATGCTAAGATTATAACCGCTGATAATGATGATCCTAACCTGGTTACTATAGCCGAGGCAGTCGCAATACAAGGCGATAAGATACTTGCGGTAGGTAGTAATGCAGAAATCCAGGCCCTGATTGCGGACTGGACCGAGGTCATAGATGCCAAGGGCAATACAGTCACCCCTGGATATATTGATACCCACAATCATATCTATGAGACCTCTACGGGCTTTCCTTGGGTAATAAATTATATTCCTGACCTCTTGCGTGTACGGGTAAACGCCAAAACCCCTGAAGAACTGGCCCCGCTGGTATTGAAGGCGGTCGAGGCCCGCGCCAATCAGGTTCCAGCTGGGAAGTGGATACGAATAAACATGGGACCACCACCGGTTTCAGTGCCAATGATGAGTAACAACCTGATCAATCGCGCCATGCTTGATGAGGTCGGGCCCAACCATCCAGTGTATGTGAGTACTCGTGGTGGCTCTGTTCTCAATACCAAGGCCATAGAGGCCATAGAACATTATTATGGCAATGCCCTCCCAGATGATTACTGGATGGTGGACAAGTCAAGAGGATGGTCAGGTGAATATTCTGACTTTGGACGTTGTACCTCACTGGATCTTATTAATACGCAGGATCAAGAAACGTATAACAAATACATCCAGGGTTATTTCGAGGTGATGCAGGCCAATGCCCAGATTGGTGTTACCACTTACAAAAGCCATATTCAATGCGAAGCGGGCTTTAGTGCCACCAATCACATGGACCGTAACGACATGATGCCTATACGAATGGCCTGGGACCATAGATGGTTACAACCCTTCTCAGACAGCATAAAGGAATCTTATCGACGTATCGGTGACTGGGTCGGACACGGATCGGAATACTTTTTCTCTACCGGCAGCAGCGTCGGTGGTATCGATGCCGGTGGCGTTGGTTGGTGTACCTCCATGATTGCTAAAAACGATGAAATAAAGAAGCGGGAACAATGTCCGCCGGAACCACCTGGTATCGACATCAAGGCAATCGATGAACGCAACGTGGTACCTAACCGGGGACGAAGGACCGAACACCTGGTAACCCTGGCCGAACTGGCCGCTGAAGGCAGAATAACGAATATTCCCGGTTGGCATGCTTCAGGTGATGGTTCGGTTGAGATTATGTTTAGCACTTATCGTAGTCTCATGTCAGATGACCGCATTAAGATGTTGCGTACCACCAGCGACCATTGCCATTCGGTGACGCCGGAACAGATCGAGATTGCGGCCCGCGTAGGTCATACCTACTCTTGTGATGCCAGTGAGGTACCTACTCAGGTAATCAAAGAAGGTTACGGTGAGGAATACCTCACCTGGAATGCACCAGTGGCTAGCATGATGAAGGCAGGCGTCAACACTGTCATAAGTCAATTTGGTATAGAACGTGAACTACGGGATTCCCCGTTTGAAGACGGTGTTATGTGGCTGACCCGTAAAATCGATGGGGAGACATGGGGAGTACCGGAAGAGGCGATCCCAGACAGGATGACGTTGCTGTTAATGATGACGAGGTGGGCCGCCTTCCCCATATGGAAAGAGAAAGCACTAGGTTCCATAGAACCGGGTAAATTTGCCGACCTGGTTATCCTCAATGGCGATTACATGTCTGGACCCGTCGAGGAACTCGACCAATTAACTTCCGTGCTGACAATGATCAGTGGCAAGGTATCTTATGAAGATCCACAGCTCCGAGGAAATACATTCCGTTTTAATACCGATACTGCTGACTGGACCATCAATTTACAGACCCCGTCTGCTGCATGGCGTTGGACCGAGGCGCCAATGATACCGCCATTTCTGGATGGCGCTAGCGGTTACTAAAATAGATGCTGTGTCCGGTTGAACGATTCAACCGGACTACTTTATAAATTATATTGGGAGTCATCATGTTGGATAATTTTAAACTTAAGTTGATTGCCAATAACCCCGTAGCTACATTCTTATTTTTACTTATCTATTCAACAATCACTTTTGCAGGACCATCACCCTACGCTGACACCGTTATTATTAATGGCAAAGTTATAACGGCAGATTCGGACGATCCTGATACTGTCACCATTGCCGAGGCGGTCGCAATCCAAGGTAATAAAATAATTGCAGTTGGATCTGATATGGATATCAAGGCACTCATTGCAGAGTGGACCGAAGTCATCGATGCTAAGGGTAATTCTGTAATCCCGGGGTTAATCGATACCCATTCCCATATCTATGAGACTGCCTCTGGCTTTCCCTGGGTATTAAATTCTATTCCTGATTTCCTGTTTATCGAATTACAGGCCCAATCACCTGACCATGCCAGAGAATTAGTTTCACAAGCTATAACTGCGAGGACGCAACAGGTCCCACCGGGGAAATGGATTAGGCTAAGGGTAAACCCACCTCCAATTGGCATGAAGGCCTTTGGCCAAACCATTGTACGTAGTGATTTGGATAGCTTAGCCCCAAACCATCCCGTATTTGTTATGACTCGAGGTGGCTCAGTCCTGAATACCAGGGCCATTGATGCGATTGAAAATTATTATGGTAATGAAATGCCTGAAAGTTATTGGGTCGTTAACAAAGAGATGGGGTGGTCAAGAGAATATTCTGACTTTGATCGTTGCACTACCCTGGACCCCATTGCAAATCAGGACCAGGAAACATTCAATAAATATATCAAAGGGTATTTCGAGGTATTGCAAACCAATGCACAACTGGGGGTCACCACCTATAAGAGTCATATTCAATGTGAAGGAGGTTTTTCTGCCACCAATCACATGGACCGCAACGACCTCATGCCCATACGCATGGGATGGGACCATCGATGGTTACAACCATTCTCAGACAGTATTAAGGAATCCTATCGACGCATTGGCGATTGGGTCGGACATGGCTCTGACTTCTTTTTTAGTTTAGGCAGTAGTGTTGGTGGGATCGACGGTGGGGGTTCTGCCTGGTGTACATCCATGGTAGCTAAAAGTGATGACATAAAATCCCGTGAACAGTGTCCACCAGAGCCAGAGGGAATAGACATTAAAGCAATAAGTGATCTCAATACATCCGCTTCCCGTGGAAGGAGAACTGAGCATCTTGTAACTCTCACAGAGCTCGCAACGGAAGGACGAATAACAAATATCCCAGGCTGGCATGCATCGGGTGATGGTGCAGTGGATATTATGTTTGATACCTACCGAAGATATATGTCTGATGAACGACTGAAACAATTAAGAATCACCAGTGATCATTGTGAACTGGTAACACCGGAGCAAATCGAGACCGCCAAACGTATCGGGGCAACCTTTTCCTGTTATCCCGTCATGACGCCAACCCGAATTATCAAGGAAGATTATGACGATGAGTATCTTGCCTGGAATGCACCGGTTGCCAGTATGTTAAAGGCCGGTGTGAAAACCGTAATCAGTGAATTTGGAAATCAACATCGCCTTCGAGACTCACCCTTTGAAGATGGTGTAATGTTACTGACCCGAAAAATTGATGGGGAAACCTGGGGTGTACCTGAGGAAGCAGTACCGGATCGTATGACCTTACTGCTGATGATGACCCGCTGGGCGGCCTATCCCATCTGGAAGGAAAATGCGCTTGGTAGCATAGAGACTGGAAAAATTGCAGATCTTTCCATGCTGGACGGGGATTATATGGATGTTTCAGTCGAAGATCTGGATAAAATTACCCCGGTTTTAACGATGATTGATGGCAAGATTTCATATGAGGCGCCGGAACTTCGGGGAAATACCTTACGCTTTAATCCCGATACTGTAGACTGGACGATAGATATGCAGACACCCACCTCAGCATGGCGCTGGACAGAAACACCAAAGCTTCCGCCATTTCTGAATGGTGCCAACGGCTACTAAAAATAATTTATTATCGGTTAGTAACGGTATGCTTCCCGATAAGCAACATAAATAGACACATCCAGGGGGAATCATGATTTCGAATATAAAATTGATCACTTCAAAAACACAATTTCTATTATTTTCTTTAATTTTCATTTCATACATTAATGGCGCAAATGCTGAACAAGCCCCATATGCCGATACAGTCATTATAAATGGCCAGGTCATCACAGCAGACAGTAACGATCCAGAACAAGTAACTATTGCTGAAGCCATCGCCGTGCGAGACGACAAGATTATGGCTGTTGGTAGTAATGCAGAGATACGCAGATTAATTGCTGATTGGACGGAGGTTATTGATGCCAAAGGCAACTCAGTTACCCCTGGTTATATTGATACCCACAATCACATCTACGAAACATCCACTGGATTTCCCTGGGTTGTTAATTATATCCCTGACTTGCTAGAGGTTCGGACTGGCGGTAAGGATACACAAGAGATGGCGCAGAATGCCCTTAAGGCAGTCCAGGCACGTGCCAGCCAAATTCCTGCGGGCAAATGGATACGTATTAATATGCGACCACCGCAGATCGCTGTTCCTATAATGAATACCAATATGATCAACCGCGCTATGCTTGATGAGATAGCACCAAATCATCCTGTGTATATCACTACCCGTGGTGGAACCATATTAAATACCAAGGCACAGGAAGCATTCGCATCATACTATGGCAATCCATTACCCGATGATTACTGGATGATAGATGCCGACAGAGGTTGGTCTGGTGAATATACCGATTTTGGTCGTTGTTCAAGCCTGGATCTCATCGGTGGTCAGGATCAGGAAACCTATAACAAGTATATCCAGGGATATTTTGAGGTCATGCAAGCCAATGCGCAGATCGGGGTGACCACCTACAAAAGTCACATACAGTGTGAGGCAGGTTTCAGTGCCACTAACCACATGGATCGTAATGACATGATGCCAATACGCATGGCCTGGGACCATCGTTGGTTACAACCCTTCTCCAACAGCATTAAGGAATCCTATCGTCGAATTGGTGACTGGGTGGGTCACGGATCCGACATGTTTTTTAGCACAGGCAGCAGTGTCGGTGGTATCGATGCCGGCGGCGTTGGCTGGTGTACCTCCATGAAAGCCAAGAGCGCAGAAATCAAGGCACGTGAACAGTGTCCTCCCGCACCAGAAGGAATTGAACTCGAGGCATGGAAGGGCAGAACATTAGAAGGTGGGGGCATTGATGGAGGAATAACGGCAAATCGTGGCAGACGCACCGAGCATCTGGTTACGCTAACAGAGCTGGCAGCTGAGGGGCGGATCTCGAATATTCCTGGCTGGCATTCCTCTGGTGACGGTGCGACTGAAATCATGATGAAGACTTACCGTGCGCATATGTCCGACGAACGTATCCGTATGCTGCGTACCACTAGCGACCATTGCCATTCAGTGAGGCCGGAAGAAATTGAAACAGCAGCTCGTACGGGTCATACATTTTCCTGTGACGCGACAGAGGTCCCTACACAGGTTATTAAAGAAGGCTATGGCGAGGAATACCTCACATGGAATGCTCCGGTAGCTAGTATGATGAAGGCCGGTGTTAACACTGTCATTAGTCAGTTTGGAATAGAAAGCGCGCTTCGTGATTCACCCTTTGAAGACGGGGTGATGTGGTTGACCCGTAAGATAGATGGTGAGACCTGGGGCGTACCAGAAGAAGCCATTCCAGATCGAATGACTTTATTATTAATGATGACTAGAAGGGCCGCCTATCCTATCTGGAAGGAAAATTCTCTCGGTTCGATTGAACCCGGCAAGTTTGCGGACATAGTTATACTCAATGGCGATTACATGACTACACCCGTTGAGGAACTGGACCAACTAACCTCTGTACTTACCATGATAGGCGGAAAGGTCTCTTACGAACACGAAGATCTAAGAGGAAATACTTTCCGGTTTAATACCGATACCGCTGACTGGACCATCAATGTGCAGACACCTTCTGATGCATGGCGTTGGACAGAAAGACCTCAAATACCTGAATTTCTAAAGGGTGCCAATGGTTATTAATTAACAAAACCGGGAGGATATTCGTTCTCCCGGTATTTAACCTGCTATAAATACCCGGGGGGGTGGATATGTCACAATTCAAAAGTCTTACGCATACAATTTCGTTCCTTTGTTATCTAACAATTTCTAACATGGCCTACGCAGGCATATCGCCATACGCGGACACGGTCATTATTAACGGAGATGTAATAACCGCAGACAATGATGATCCTAATCAAATCACTTTTGCTGAGGCCATTGCAGTTCAGGGCGACAAGATCATCGCCGTAGGCAGTAATGTAGAAATCAGGGCTCTGGTTGCAGATTGGACAGAAGTTATCGATGCCAAAGGTAATTCAGTGACACCGGGTTATATCGATACTCATAACCACATCTACGAGTCCTCCACAGGGTTTCCCTGGGTGGTTAACGATGTCCCGGATCTGTTGGAGATTCATATCACCGCCGAAACGCCAGAACAAATGGCCCAGGTCTTGCTAAGAGCTGTTACCGCACGGGCCGGACAGATTGCTGAGGGAAAATGGATACGTATACGTATGGATCCCGCGGAGGTAGTAGTACCGGCCTATAATACAAATTTAATTAATCGACCCATGCTCGACCAGGTAGCACCTAATCATCCGGTGTTTGTAACTACTCGTGGCGGTTCGGTGCTTAATACCAAGGCCATTGAATCTTTCCAAAATTACTATGGCAATAAGATGCCTGAAGATTACTGGATGGTGGACAGTGCGCGGGGTTGGTCTGGGGAATACACAGATTTCTCTCGTTGCTCCAGTCTGGATCTGATTAGTGGCCAGGACCAGGAAACTTATAATAAATATATCCGGGGATACTTTGAGGTCATGCAGACCAACGCCCAGATTGGGGTGACTACCTACAAAAGTCACATCCAGTGTGAAGCCGGTTTCAGTGCTACCAACCATATGGACAGGAATGATTTAATGCCCATCAGGATGGCCTGGGATCATCGATGGTTGCAACCATTTTCAGATAGCATCAAGGAGTCTTATCGCCGCATCGGTGACTGGCTTGGACATGGATCTGATTTTATGTTCAGTACCGGCAGTAGCGTTGGCGGTATCGATGCGGGAGGTGTGGGATGGTGCACTTCTATGATCGCAAAAAGCGAAGAGATTAAGAAACGTGAGCAATGCCCACCGGAACCGGAAGGTATGGACCTTAAGGCAATAGAGGCAATAAATACCGCGCCTAACAGGGGAAGGAGGACGCAACACCTGGTTACCCTGGCCGAACTTGCTTCCGAAAACAGGATATCCAATATCCCCGGCTGGCATGCCTCCGGTGACGGATCGGTGGAAATGATGTTCAGCACCTATCGTCGTCACATGTCAGATGAACGGATAAAGATGTTGCGCACAACCAGCGACCATTGCCACTCAGTAACACCTGAAGAGATTCAGATCGCCGCCCGAATTGGTCATACCTTTTCATGCGATGCCTCGGCAACCCCGACTAAGGTCATTAAGGAAGGTTATGGCGAAGAATACCTGACATGGAACGCGCCGGTGGCAAGCATGATGAAGGCCGGGGCCAACGCCGTGATCAGCGAATTTGGTATCCAGAGTGAACTTCGGGATTCCCCATTTGAACATGGGGTAATGTGGTTGACCAGAAAGATCGACGGCGAGACCTGGGGTGTTCCGGAAGAGGCAGTGCCCGATCGATTGACACTATTACTAATGATGACACGGTGGTCGGCCTACCCTATTTGGAAAGAACATGCACTGGGATCTATTGAAGTCGGCAAATTTGCGGACATCGTCATACTCAATGGAAATTACATGACCACACCTGTCGAAGAGCTGGATCAACTTACCTCTATTCTGACCATGATAGGCGGCAAAGTTTCTAGTGAGGCGTCAGAGTTGCGTGGAAATACCTTTAGATTTAATACAGATACAGCTGACTGGACTATAGATATGCAGACACCTACATCCACCTGGCGTTGGACCGAGACTCCAGAGATACCACCATTCCTAAATGGTGCAAACGGTTTTTAATTTATAACTTTAATTCAGGTGATATGGACATCACCTGATGTGAGTATGTGAAGTAAATAATGTTACTAAATTAGAGGTTCTTCAAACCAATAAACGCGCAAATATTATCGTAATTACTATAAATAAACTCAGGAGTATCGCTGCAGATTTATCCAGGCTATCGCCTACTCCGCGACTTGCCCCTATGAAGTCGAGGATTTTCTCCGTTGCGTCAGCGGCCTCTGCCCGCACATATAAACCACGATGTGAATCTATTTGTGAGATTTGCATCATCGTATCCACGTCCGGGACAGTATAGAGCTTGCCGCTCATAGGTTGAAAATGTAAAAACTCACCAAACTCACCATATTCCGGTACACCTTCATTCTCTCCAAGCAGTCCGGTCTGCAGGGCAATCATATCGAACGAACTTGCTTCTACTTTTTCAACGGCATATTCAAGATAAGAATAAGGCAGAGTATCTTCACCATCGGAGACCATAATTCCAATTTTATGACTTTTTTCACGAAGGTTCTCAGGTAAGGTACTAAATGATCCGGCAAGTGAATTTATAGCTGCCTCAATGCTGGTCCCTGTGTTTGTAAATAATTCAGGTGAGATCACAAACTCGAGCATTTCTCTTATTTGTGAAATATTGCTTTCCCAACCCAGTATGACCTGGGCCTTTTCAGTAAATCCAATCATCGAGACAATTACATTTTCCTGACGATCTTCAAGATCTTGAAATAAATCAAATAAAATTGATCGACCTCTTTCAAATCGTGTAAGTGCCCCTGGAGCCATAGATGGATCAGGAATTGCAAGCATACTTGGTGATAAATCGAAGGCGATGGAAATCGCTATAGGATTTTCATTTAATGTATAGCTATAAGTTGGACGATTATCAAAAGAAGACCAGACAAGTAATATAAGACCAAGACCAACAAGGATAAGTACAGATTTTGATGGAGACCGCTGCTCAGAGATATCAGAACGTGGAATTAAGACACTCCAGTACAGTATAATCGCCAGACCTGAAATTATCGCGGCGCTAATAATCAAGAAGGTATAGTTCACCTAGAAGTTGGGAGGAGCTGAGGAAATTACACCTCTTTCTCCTTCTGCCTCTCCTGAACCATCACCAGTAACTGGCGCATTAACCTCCTGACTTCCTTTATCCATTGAGAGTAGATATTCAAGGAACAATTTAGGTTGCCCATAATCAGGGTTGCTACGAAGACTTTCCTTCAAGGTCTGAATTGCCTGTTGATAATAATCAAACTGACCCTCAGCCTGGAACGCATCGAATAACATTCTCGCCTGTGCATAAAGGATTACAGCATTAAATGCATCATCAATATTTTCTTTTTTAAGGTCATTAAATATGGTATTTGCCGCACCCCTATCACTTACAATTGATAAATAAACACCATGATTGAACATAATATTCTGTTCCAGAGAATCATTCTGTTTAATAAATGATGCTGTTGGTTGTAAATATAATGGGGGACTATCCAGGTCATCAATTAATATTTGATAATTATCAGCATACAATGATACCAGTTGCTCAACGCCTGTTCTCAAGGTAGCCATAGATTCCTCACCTAGCGGCCCCTCCGGGGTGTTTAACGTTGCCGTAATTCTCGCAAACTCTGCAATGGCCTCAAGACGATTCTCAAGAAAATCTTTAATAAATCGCTCATAAATTTGTACTATCTCTCCTTGAAACACCGTATCTTCAGAGACGCGACGTAAATTACCCAAATCATTTAATACTTTGTTTACAAATTTATTTGTCGCAACATCATCCATCAAATGATCAAGCTCTTCATTCGCTGAATTTATTTGCGGGACAAAATGAATATAGAACCCATATGACTGCAATCCAACTATTATTAAAATCGCACCAATAATTCTAAGTATCTTTGGTATCTTTTCTAATAACTGATTACGCGTTTTTTGCAATCCGTCAACTGAATTTACCGAGTTACTCATGTTTTTCCTCCATAAAATAAATTTCTACCTGTACTCGGGTGAAAGAATGTTGCTACTAAAAATAGCCAGACAATAATTAATACCTGTGCAGATTTTAAAAAAGGTCCAGAAAGATCGATACGTTCTCGAATAGTCTCCTGGTAGCTATATCCTTCCAGAGTACTGATATCACGAAGTGAATTCTCCAGGTTTTGGGTATCTAGATCTTCTATAGTAACAACCGTCCCTACTGTTCTGGCAAAACTTAAAAAATCTGCAACTTCTTCATTTGACATATCATTTTCATCTGTTGTGATCCATAGAAGATAAAATGAGACTCCCATAGTAGCAAGACGAGTTAACTGTTGTTCAACCTCTTTAGTGTATGCAGCTTCTGCATCGGTCAAAAGTATTACCGCTTTCTTGTTTTGTTGTGGATACCTGTCTAGTAAATTCAGACCTGTTTCCATTGCCAGACCGATATCTGTACCCCAATTTACATACTCATCCATAGATGCCAGTTGTTCTGTAACAAAATCAATATTTGCCGTTGGTGCAGACATGGTAAAAGCGTTGTCATTAAAAAAAATCATTCCAACTCTATCCTG
>JBNMOP010000016.1:0-37835 GCA_051275005.1 Gammaproteobacteria bacterium
GTTATCGGATTGAACCAAAAGTTGAAATCGATATCTGCCTGCGCGTTTTTCTATTGGTGCTGGAAAAGGTCCATATACATCTAATTTTTTCGTAATCAATCTTAAACTTTTGGATGCACTTTCCAAAAATACCATAGGATAATTACTCTCATGGCTGTCAGCTCTTAATAGAGCCTGGTATGAATAAGGTGGAAGGTTGGTAATTTTACGTTCCTGCATTTGCAGGCTTGCAAAATGATTGTAGTCATTGTGTACCAGTGTAGATAAGAATGGATGGTCAGGATAATGGGTTTGTATCATGACTAGTCCTGGGTCTGTTGCTCTGCCTGATCGTCCGCTAACTTGAACTATAAGTTGAGCCATTTTTTCGCCTGCTCGAAAATCATTGCTGAACAAACCTCTATCAGCATCAATAATGCCTACCAGAGTTACTTTGGGAAAATGATGGCCTTTCGCAAGTATTTGAGTGCCTACAAGTATATCCACTGAGCCAGAGTTTATTTGTTCAAAATAATCCTGCATAGATCCCTTACGACGGGTACTGTCACGATCGATTCGTAAAATTCGTGCAGATGGGAAACATTCACTTAGTGTTTCATAGAGGCGTTCTGTGCCATGTCCTATTTGTATCATGTCTTCAGCATGACATTCATTGCATGTTATTGAAGGTCTGCCATGGTTTCCACAATGATGACAAATTAGTTTATTTCCAATTTTGTGGTAGGTCAGAGGAATATCGCAACGGCTACACAGATTTATCCAATTGCATTGATGACACATTAATACTGGAGAATAGCCACGTCGGTTCTGAAATAGCAGAACCTGTTTTTTCTGACTGAGTACATCACTAATAGAGTTTATTAATGCCCCGGATAGTGCCCCGGTAATTTGTTGTCCACGCATGTCGATAATTCGAAATTTTGGAGGAATTGCATTTTCTGCTCGTCTGACCAGTGTAATTCTCGTAATTTTTTTAATCTCGACATTATGTAGTGTTTCAAGAGAGGGCGTTGCTGAGCCCAGAATGATCGGGATCTTGCATAAGCTTGCCCGTAAGATTGCGATGTCCCTCGCGGAATAGCGCAAACTGTCCTGTTGTTTATAGGATTGATCATGCTCTTCATCGACAATAATAAGGCCTGCATTTATTAAAGGTGTCCATACCGCTGATCGTGTTCCGAGCACGACCTGCGCTACCCCGTCGCGCGCCTTGAGCCAGGCATGTAATCGTTCTCCATCTGATAATCCAGAATGTATTACAACTAGTTGAGATGGAATACGTTGCTGAAATCGGGAAATAAAATGAGGTGTCAATCCGATCTCTGGAACAAGAACCAGTGCCTGTTTTCCATTTGCAATTACTTTTTTTATTGCTTCCAGGTAAACTTCTGTTTTACCGCTACCTGTTATACCGTCCAGCAAATATCGATGATCTGTGTTTAGTCCATTGTTTATAATGCTCAAAGCATTGGACTGTTCATCATTAAGTTTTATGATTGTTTTGTCTGCACTACTTTTATCTTTATCTGCAAATATTGATAATGTTTGCACAAGATCCTTATCAACCAATGATTTCAATGGGACGCGCCAGCTACTGAATTCTTGATCAAACAAATCGGCTGCGCACCCGACAGCTTGCTGCCGAATAAAATTTAATATTGCTCGCTGTTTTACCGCGCGCGATAGTATATTAATATCAAACTGACCTCCTTTTTCTGTTAGCTGCCAGATTTGTTTAAGCTGGTGTTCTGCTTTTTTCCCTTTTCTAAGTAATGCAGGTAACGTAGCAAATATTAGTTCGCCCAACGGGTAGTGATAATAGTTGCTTGCCCAACGAAGAAGCTTGATATGTTCAGCATCGAATAGAGGTTCATTATCAATTATTTTTATGATGGGTTTTAATTTTTTAGGATTGACATCACTCGTGTTTGAAAAGCCAGTTATTATTCCAACTTTTTGATTATTTTTTCCAAACGGAACCAGAACCCGGACGCCCGTTTTTGATTGATTTTTGGTAGATGAGTTATCCGCAATGTAATCAAAATGATGACGAACTGGCACAGGTAATGAAATATGCAGAATTAAGGAGGACTTATTAGTCATATCATTTTATGCAGTAGGCGTTATCAGGTTGGAAGGACAGATTATACATTCAACGTATGTGAGGAGTTAGGAGTGAGAGGTGAAAAATATTGGAATAGACAAGATATAACAAGTTATATCTTAGTAAATTATCAAAAAGATTAAAGGTTTATTAGGCAATGCATTTCTTTATGGGATTCTGTCTTGTCTTTTTAAAAGAAGAGCTTGAGTTCGGTTGCTGTTGCTGTCATGTCTCAGATAATTCAACGACATAATAGACTATTTTATATCCTTTGAATTTTAATAAGTTATGTACACCACATTGTATTGCTTGTTTTATCGGACGCATTAAAATGGCTGGACTGGCAATGCTGTATCTCCTGCATTGTTGTTGAAAGGGTTCACAGGTGCTTCATCCATTATTTCAGTTGGTGCCATTTCAGATCGAAATACTTCAAAGATAGCATTTAAATTATCGGCGCTAGCCAGCATTCCTGTTGCCGGGTCTATGCGAACTGAAGCGAGTCCTGGCGGTTGTACAATATTTAATTCCGGGATTTCTGGTAGAACAACTTGCATATAATCTATCCACATAGGTAATGCAGCCACTCCTCCAACTTCATTGCGACCCAATTCACGAAAATCATCGAAGCCAATCCAGGAGACCGCTACAATTTGAGGACTATAGCCAAAGAACCAGGCATCATGCTGGTCATTTGTGGTACCGGTCTTTCCCGATAAGTCTTTACGGTTTAATACAAGTGCTCTTCTACCTGTCCCTCGTAGAATTACATCCCTGGTTATTGAATTCATAATCCATATGTTTTGTGGATCAACTACCTTTGGCGCATACCGCTGAAGCGGGTCTATATCTTTATTTTCATCCGGGATAATCGTGAGCTCTTCAATGTTATTTTCATCATCTGCCAAGAGATATTCATTGTCGTTATTGAAAGATATTTTCTTCTCTTCATCCGCTATACATTTTTCGCAAACAACAGTCGGGTTAGCCTGAAAAATATTATTGCCATTATCATCGTCAATTCGCTCTATAAAGTATGGCTCAACCTGAAATCCGCCATTAGCGAGGACTGTATAGCCTGTAGCCATCTCCCAGGGAGACAGATCACCACTGCCCAAGGCAAGGGACAAACTATGTGGCAGTGCGTTTGTGTCAAAGCCAAATTTGGCGATATGATTCATTGCAGTACTTATACCGACCGCATCTAATAATCGAATGGACACGATGTTTCTCGATGCGATTAAGGCTTCTCTCAATCTTGTCGGCCCGAAATATTTTCCACTGTAATTTTCTGGGCGCCACGCATCTTCTATGCCTGGGAATTCTCTAACAAGAGGGGCGTCATTTATAATACTTGCAGCAGTAAACCCAGATTCAAGTGCAGCGGAATATATAAATGGCTTGAAACCTGAACCAGGTTGACGTTTGGCCTGGGTGGCTCGGTTGAAGTTACTTCGATAGAAATCAAATCCTCCTGTCAATGCCAGGGTTTCGCCGTTTCTTGGATTAAAGGACACGATTGCCCCTTCGACTTTGGGTAATTGGGATAAGCGCCACTGACCTAACTCATCTTCTGCAATCCTGATAATATCACCTGGCTTAACTATGTCTGCCGCAGACACAGGCTCTGGTCCACGGTAATTTTCATTGATATATTTTCTGGCCCAATTTAAACCGTCCCAGCCTACATTAACAGGGCCAATTCCACTGAGGTAGGCGGTGATGGACTGTTCTCTGACATCAGTTATAAGTGCCGGGTACAGGTTTGAAATGACAGGAAATGTTCCTAATAATTTCTTATGATCATCATTAATTTGATTTGATTCAAGATCAACACTGCTTTCAGGGCCACGATACCCATGTCTGGTATCGTAATTCAACACAGCTGATCGTAATGCATGGTTAGCCGCGACCTGATTTTTGTCACGTACGGTAGTGTATACCTTGTAACCCAGTATTGTGGCATCATCACCATATTCATCTACCATTTGTCTTCGAACCATCTCGGCAATGAATGGTGCAGCCAATTCTATGGTCGGTCGATGTAGACTGGCTGTTGCTGGCGCGTTAATAGCTGCATTGTATTCTTCCTGATTGATATATCCTTCATCCAGCATACGACCCAAGACATAACTTCTTCGGTCCAATGCTCGGTTGATATTTGTTATAGGATTAGTTGTTGAAGGCGCAGGGAGAAGTCCTGCAATCAATGCAATTTGTGGTAATGTAAGTTCACTGACAGTTTTTCCATAGTATACCTGTGCAGCTGCGCCCACGCCGTAAGCACGTTGGCCAAAATAAATTACATTAAAATATAACTCAAGAATTTCATCTTTTGTAAGTTCCTGTTCTATTTTCAGTGAAAGATAAATCTCATTTAATTTTCGTAAATAGGTTCTTTCTCTCGTTAAGAAAAAATTTCTGGCAACCTGCATGGTAATGGTGCTACCACCTATAGATTTTTCTCCTGTTTTTATCAGGTTGATCACAGCCCTTAGGATACCCTGCCAATCTACACCTGGATGCACATAAAACCGGTCATCTTCTGCGGCAATAAACGCATGAATTAATTGTTTTGGGGTATTTTCAATTTTGACTGGGATTCTTCTTTTTTCACCAAACTCTGCGATTAATGATCTATCATGAGAAAAAACCCTGAGCGGTATCTGCATTTGAACATCTCTTAGTGTCTCGATATTAGGCAGTTTTGGGATAATGATTATCGAAACCACAGCCAGAGTAATTAACCCAAAAATGGACATAATTACAAGAAATTTTAAGGCTAACCTCAACATGTTGTGTAGTGTAATTCAAAAACAACCATATGTTATGCTTTTAGGAGAAAAATTCTTTTTTTGATGTTTATTCATCAATATTAATAAAAAGGGTTTGTTTTTAAAATTATGTTGACTCTAGTTGCAATTGGAAGTTAAAGTTCATTATACGATATAGATATAACTTACGACATTCAAAGGAAAAATTTGTGTTTCCATTTAAGAAAAAATCATTACCACTGCTTGGAATAGATATCAGTGCTACGGCAATCAAACTGCTCGAACTAACTCGAACTGGTAATACTTATCGTGTAGAAAGCTACGCTGCAGAAGCATTACCCGCAAATTCAGTAGTAGATAAGAATATAGCTGAAATTGAACCGGTAGGCGAGGTGATTGCAAGGGCCGTAAAAAAATCCGGGACGAAAATTAAGAACGCGGCTGTTGCTGTGGCTGGTTCGTCGGTAATAACCAAGATTATTGAGATGCCAACTGACCTCAGTGATAGTGAGATGGAATCGCAAATTACAATAGAGGCTGATCAATATATACCTTTCCCACTTGAAGATGTGGCGATGGATTTTGAAATTATTGGTGTAAATGTAGATAATCCTGATCGGGTTAATGTCATGCTCGCAGCTTCACGGTCTGATAATGTGGATGCACGAGTCGGTGCAGTTGAACTTGGCGGATTGACGACTAAGGTTGTCGATATTGAGTCATTTTCGCTTGAGAACGCGGTGAAGTTGATCGTAGAGCAACAGCTTTCTGGTGAGGGCGGAAATATAATAGCAGTTGCCGATATAGGCTCTTCGATAACAACCTTTAGTGTTTTCGAGAACAATAAAATTGTTTACACAAGAGAACAACAATTTGGTGGTGCTCAGTTAACCGAAGAAATACAAAGACGATATGGTCTTTCTTTTGAAGAGGCTGGCCTTGCTAAGAAACAAGGTGGATTACCCGAGAACTATGTCCCTGAAGTGTTGGATCCATTTAAAGAAAATATGTCACAACAGATTGGCCGTGCACAACAATTCTTTTTTTCTTCCAGCCAAATCACGCAGATTGATCATTTAGTGCTAGCAGGCGGATGTGCATCGATTGATGGCATCGCAGAAGTAATCCAAGAAAAATTAGGTGTACCGACAATTGTTGCAAATCCTTTTGCAAATATGTCGTTATCATCCAAGGTTGCTGCGCTAGCGCTCGCAAATGATGCCCCTGCGCTGATGGTTTCATGCGGTCTTGCATTAAGGAGTTTTGACTAATGGCAAGAATTAATCTACTACCCTGGCGAGAAGAAGCCCGCACCCAAAAGCAACAAGAATTCTTTATATTATTAGGAATTTTTGCAGTGGTTGCCGGTGTCATTGTCGGTATTGTTCATTTTTATAATGGTCAATTAATTGATGCGCAGATGGGACGAAACCAATTTATGGTAAGTCAAATTGAATTACTGGATAAGAAGATCGAAGAAATCCGCAACCTGGAGACTGAGAAAAAGAGCTTGTTAGACAGAATGAGGGCTATTGAGCAGTTACAGACAAATAGACCCTTGATAGTCAGGTTTTTTGATGAACTGGTAAATAATCTACCTGAAGGCGTCAGTGTGACAAGTATTGCGCAGGCCGGAAATAACGTGACTATTAATGGAGTTGCCCAGTCCAATGCACGTGTGTCCTCTTTTATGCGAAACCTGGAATCATCAGAATGGTTAGCTAATCCCCAGCTCGAGATTATCTCGGCTACTGCTGCTGGGGGGACCCAAGTCAGCAAATTTATACTAAAATTTAATCAGGTGATACCTAAAGCTGAAGGTGACGAATAATGAAAAATATTATTGAAGATCTTCAGAATCTAGACCCTCAGAACCCCGGTCTTTGGCCTATACCTTTTCAATTAGGATTATGCGTCATAGTTTTATTTGCCCTAATCTATGCAGGGTGGCATTTTGACTTGAGCCTACAGCGAATTACATTGGCAGAAGAAGTTGTAAAGGAAGTTGAACACAAGGAAAGTTTTGATCGTAAGCAGAAACGTGCTGCAAATCTCAACGCTTTGAAAGATCAAATGATTGAAATGAAACAATCATTTGGGGATATGGTAAGACAACTGCCTAACCAGACAGAAGTTGCGGGGCTCATTGTCGATGTTTCTCAAACTGGTTTGGCGGCAGGCCTGGAGTTTCAATTATTTCAACCTTTGGCAGAACAACCCTCTGAATTTTACGCACGGTTACCAATAAGCATTAAGGTAGTTGGTTCGTATCATCAATTTGGTCAATTTGTTAGTGGGATAGCTGAATTACCACGAATTGTAACGACACATAATATATCAATTACCGGTGCAGATTCAAACAGGCTAACTATGTCAGCAACTGCTATGACCTATAGAGCAATAGGGGAGTCAGAATGATGATTGTTAAGAAAATTATTAAATTGCTGATACCTGTGATATGCATAATATTGATAACAGGGTGTGCCTCCTACGATACTAGTGATCTTGAGCAGTGGACACAGGAAATGCTGGTTAGACCTGGAGGCAGAATTGAGCCGTTACCTGAAATTAAACCATATGAATCCTATTCATATGTAAGTGTAGAAGAGGGAAGGGTCGATCCATTTGAACTTTTCTATGAACAAAGACCTGCACAACAAGAAGACGTGGTTGATACAGGTCTTACGCGTGAAATGGAGATGGAACTCAAAAACAGGAATCGAGAGGAACTCGAAGAATATGAACTTGATAGTTTGAAAATGGTTGGAACTATGGATGATACTGTAGAAAATTGGGGAATAATTGTAGACCCGGATGGAATCGTACACAGGGTTAGTGTAGGTAATTATATGGGGCGTAATATCGGTAAAATTGTGAATGTTTTTGAAGACCGAATAGAATTAAGAGAAATCGTTAAAAATAGCCAGGGTCGATGGGAAGAACGACAGGCTGCACTCGCCTTACTTGAACAATAGCAATCGGGGTATGTAATTATGAGATTTATTCAATCGTTGACAAATATAAAGGTATCAATAATGTCAATTAAAAAGATGATGGCTTTCAGCAGTGTAATTATGCTTGGCATGTTTTTCCAATCTATATCAATGGCCGTTACATTGGATAATGTTGAGTATTCATCTTTGCCTGGAGATAAGGTTCAAATTAACCTGATATTTTCCGAGTCCCTGATTGATGAGCCTGTAAATTTCACAATTGATAACCCGGCACGAATTGCCATAGATTTACCAGATGTACAATTAAATCTTGACGAACGAAATCAGACTATCGGAATTGGTGATGTACTTGGTATCGTTGCAGTTGAAGCTGCTGGCAGAACACGTGTTGTTGTGAATCTTGTCAGATCGGGCTCATATGACATGAGGATGCAGGGCCAATCAGTTATATTAACAATTGGATCCAATGCCATCGCTACAACTCAGACTGCAAGTGCTCCATCTTCGTTCGTCTCTTCTAGAGAACCTACAAGCAGCGGTTCTTCATCTATTCAAAATATTGACTTTAGACGTGGTGAAGGAGGTGAAGGAAGAATTGTTGTGACATTATCTGATCCTACCACTTCAGTAAATCTTGGTGAGGAAGGCGGAAAGATCTTTGTTGATTTTATTTCTGTATCTTTACCTTCCGAACTTGACAGGCGTCTTAATGTTATAGATTTTGCTACACCAGTTAGTGAAATTGATACTACTTCAAACGCCAGGGGCACACGGATGGTAATTAGTACTGTGGATGAACAATATGATCATCTGGCTTACCAATCAGGTAATTTATTTACTATTGAAGTAACCCCATTAACGCAGCAGGAACAAGAGGCACAACAAAAACAACTGTTTGGCTTTACAGGCGAGAGATTGTCTTTGAACTTCCAGGACATAGAAGTACGTGCTGTCCTCCAGTTAATTGCTGACTTTACGGGATTAAATTTAGTAGCAAGTGATACAGTTTCAGGAAGTGTAACCCTACGGCTTAGAAATGTTCCCTGGGACCAGGCCTTGGATATCATACTCAAATCCAAAGGATTGGGCATGCGTCAGGCAGGTAATGTCATGATGGTAGGACCACAGGAAGAAATAGCTGCGAGAGAGAGACTCGAACTTGAATCACAGAGACAGGTAGAAGAGCTTTCTCCATTACGTACAGAATTTATGCAGATTAATTATGCTAAGGCGAGTGACTTTGCTGGTCTAATCCAGACAGGAGAATCCAGTCTACTTTCACAGAGAGGAAGTGTATCCATCGATGAGCGAACTAATACGCTTATTGTTCAGGATGTGAGTTTGAATCTGGGAGAAATACGCGACATGATCGCTATTTTGGATATTCCGATTCGTCAGGTCATGATTGAATCTAGAATCGTAAATGCTGATGAGAATTTTACAAAAGATCTGGGTGTTCAGTTTGGATATAGCAAACACACGGATCAAGTAGCTCAGCTTAATGGAGATTTGTTTGGAGCAATTGGTGGCGGGATACCAGGTAAGACAGCCTTTGAACCTGGCGCTACCTCATTTAACACAGGTGGGACAGAAAACTTGTTGGTTAATTTACCTGTGGCGGGCGCAACTTCTGCAGCTAGTTTAGCCGTAGGAAAGATAGGCTCATATCTGTTATCCCTGGAATTGTCAGCTTTGCTGGCGGAAGGTAGGGGAGAAGATATTGCCAGTCCTAAGGTTATAACTGCAAACCAGTCTCAGGCGGTTATCGAGTCAGGTGTTCAAATCCCATACCAGGCAGCAACCTCCAGTGGTGCAACAGCTGTATCATTTATTGATGCCACATTGTCTCTTACTGTAACCCCGCAAATAACTCCGGATAATAGAGTTATGCTGGATTTAAATGTAACTCAGAATTCCAGAGGCTCTCCAGATGTACTGGGAACCCCGCCCATTAATACACGTAATGTCGCGACCAACGTACTGGTAGATGATGGAGAAACGGTTGTACTGGGTGGTATATATAATCAGGTGGATAGAAATTCGCTGGATAGAGTGCCTTTTTTTGGAGATCTTCCATACCTCGGTTTTCTTTTCAAGAAAAACAGAGTTGAAAAATCCCGGACTGAGTTACTGATCTTTGTGACACCCAAGATTTTGAAAGAAGATTTAACTCTATAAATTTTATATTTTTAGATGCAACAAACAGAGATGTGGCCGGGTATCCTGGTCACATCTTTTTTTTATTTCTAAAGCCTATGTTTGCTTGAATACATATTTATGCTGGGTTATTTTGTTAAAATAGCACTCATCTCGAAAAGTCCATAATGTCAAAATCTGAAAATATTTTTCTAATAGGGCCTATGGGCGTTGGTAAAACTACAATAGGAAAACGTCTAGCAAAAAAACTGGATAAAGTATTTTTAGATTCAGACAAGGAAATAGAGAAGAAAACAGGCGCAACGATAAGTTTGATATTCGATTTAGAGGGTGAACCAGGGTTTCGTAGCAGGGAGAGTAAGGCGATTGATGATCTTACATTACAAAATGGAATTGTATTGGCAACTGGTGGCGGCGCTATACTTTCTCAGATAAATAGAGATATGTTATCGCAGAGAGGTGTAGTAATTTACCTCACTGCAAGTCCTGAATTACTTCTGAAGAGAACTTCATATGATAATAACAGACCGTTGCTTGATACTAGTGATCGACTTGGTAAAATAATATCTATATTAGAGGAACGTGACCCACTATATAATGAAGTCGCAGACATTAAAGTTAGCGTTGATAATTTACAAGCTAAGCAAATCATTATTCAAATTAGTGAATATATAAATAAAAATGAATAAAATAACTGTTGAGCTTGGATCCAGGAGTTACCCGATATTTATTGGTCAAGGCATATTAGAAAAGTCTGAGTATTATTCTGACTTATTGAATACACAACAGGTAATGATCGTTACCGATTCTGTCGTTGAAAAACTATATCTGACACAGGTTATGGAGGCTCTCCAAGGAGTACAGGTTATAACTCATATATTACCTGTAGGTGAAGATCAAAAAAATTTGGAGAGTATGAATCAGATTGTTACGCTTCTACTGAATAATAAATTTAACAGGACCTGTTGTCTTATTGCTTTAGGTGGGGGTGTTATTGGAGATCTCACAGGATTTAGTGCTGCCTGCTACCAACGAGGTGTTAAGTTTTTACAAATTCCGACAACATTGCTAGCGCAGGTTGATTCTTCTGTAGGTGGAAAGACTGCTGTAAATCATAAGGCTGGAAAAAATATGATAGGCGCTTTTCATCAGCCTGTCGGTGTTATTACAGACGTCAATGTTTTACAGTCATTGCCCGATAGAGAATTAAGTGCCGGATTGGCAGAAGTAATTAAATATGGCCTTATTCGTGACTATGAATTTTTTCAATGGCTGGAGGATAACATTGATGATTTAAAAAATAGACAATATGATGCCTTATCGTTTGCTATAAAGAGATCATGTATTAATAAGGCGGAAGTAGTTGCCATAGATGAAACAGAAAAAGGTCTGAGGGCAACATTAAATTTGGGTCATACGTTTGGACATGCTATTGAAACAGGATTAAATTATAAGCGATGGTTACATGGAGAAGCAGTAGCTATGGGGATGATTATGGCATCACATATGTCATTCTTGCAGGGTTGGTTGAATAAAGATGATATGAATCGTATTCAGAAGTTAATTGCCAAAGCAGGATTACCAAAGAAATTGCCAGATGAATTACTAGGTACGAACTTGAGGGAATTAATGTCAGTAGATAAAAAAGCAAGTCATGGAAAAATTAAATTAGTTCTATTAAAATCCATCGGAGAAGCGATTGTAACTGATAGCTTTCAGGAGTCTTACTTGCAAGAAACAATCTCCCATTTTTATAATAAGGACTAAATAATGATTCAGCTGGCACCCTATGCAGCCAGAACAGAAATCTCAAAAGGAAGGGTTTATTCTGAACCCGATGCTGGTCTTCGTGATGATTTCCAGAGAGATAGGGATCGTATTATTCATAGCTCTGCTTTCCGAAGACTGGAGTATAAGACCCAAGTATTTGTAAATCATGAAGGAGACATGTTTAGAACCCGACTAACCCACTCGTTGGAGGTTTCACAAATCGGTCGAACAGTCGCACGATCCCTTCATTTAAATGAAGACCTTACTGAGGCTATTTGCCTAGCACACGATCTAGGCCATACGCCATTCGGACATGCCGGCCAGGATGCTTTAAATAAATGCATGAAAGAATATGGTGGCTTTGAACACAACTTGCAATCATTACGGGTTGTTGACGAGTTAGAGGAAAAATACGCAGATTTTCCAGGCCTGAATTTAATGTATGAAACAAGAGAAGGGATACTTAAACATTGTTCTTTAAATAAGGCCAAAACACTTGGAGAACTTGGGGAGCGGTTTATTGAAAGACAACAACCTGGACTGGAGGCACAAATTGCAAATTTGGCAGATGAAATTGCATATAACAATCATGATGTAGATGACGGCCTACGTGCTGGCTTGATTACATTTGAACAATTGACTGAGTGTGATGTTTTTAAAGAGCAATATAATTTTGTCAAACAAAATTGGCCTGACATTGACAACAAGCGGTTAAAACATGAGTTGATACGACGCATGATAAATAAAGTTGTAGTCGATGTTATAGAGACAACAAAGAAAAATTTACAGAGTGTTCAGCTAAATGACATTAATGATGTAAGGCATGCAAGCATCCCATTGGTTGCATTTAGTGATGAAATTAAATCACAACATAATCAATTAAAACAATTTTTATCTACAAATCTTTATCGACATAAACGTGTCATACAGATGTCAGATACTGCCAAGGATATCGTATCGGGTCTGTTTGAAAAGTATATGTCCGACCCTTCGTCGTTGTCACCAGCAATTCAGAATCACCATAAATTCACAGATAATAAAAATAATGATGTAAATCGAGCCCGGATTATTGCTGATTATGTTGCTGGAATGACTGACAGATATGCAATATCTGAATCAGAGCGGTTAATATCGTAGGTATTTAGTCTTATAAAACAATTAGTTAATAATTTTATAAATAATTTATTGTACAAATAAATCGTAATTAGTACTAATTTCGGCGATCTTCTATAAAAATCTTCTAAATTCATTAAAAAATTATTAAATTCATTAAATTCATTGATAATTATCATAATGTTGCACAGTGACATAAATGTAGGTCTTTAATATAATCTCTCCCCTTTTCGCATAACATGAAGGTACCGGAGACGTCGGTTTGACGTGTATCCAGGTGTCCAAGAATATGGATATTTCCTCTGTTGTACATTATTGGAAAAACTACAAGGAATCTGTTGGACTCAAGAATGGTTAATACTAAATGAAGAATGTAGTTCTACCCCCTATCGCCCAAGGATTATATGAACCGACTCAGGAACATGATGCCTGTGGCGTTGGTTTTGTGGTGGATATTAAGGGCCGTAAGTCCAGAAAGATTGTAGAGAATGCTTTGACTATCCTGCAAAACCTCCTGCACCGAGGTGCATGTGGATGTGACGAAAAAACCGGTGATGGTGTGGGTATTCTACTTCAGATACCGCATAAGTTTTTCCTAAGAAAATGTGGGGAGTTGAATATTGAATTGCCAGAGTCAGGTGAGTATGGAGCAGGGCTGGTTTTTCTTCCTCGTGATCCGAATGATTCTAAAAAATGTTGTGAAATTCTTGAACAAATAATTGCAGAAGAAGAACAGGTTCTTTTGGGTTGGCGCGAACTCCCGACAAATGATTCCATGATTGGAGAAACAGCTAAATCCGGCGAGCCATCATTTAAGCAATTGTTTATCGGGCAAGGCATTGGAGTTGACGATGCAAAAGTTTTTGAACGTAAATTGTATGTAATAAGGAAACGTGCTGAACATGCAATAGCAAACAGCCAATTAGTAGAAAAGGAAAATTTTTACATCCCTAGTTTGTCTAACAAAACTATTGTATACAAAGGTATGCTCACCGGCGGACAGTTGGAACCTATGTTTCCTGATTTAAGTGAGGAAGATATGGAGTCTGCACTAGCACTGGTGCATCAGCGATTTTCAACAAACACTTTCCCTTCCTGGCAATTAGCCCAACCATTTAGATATATGTGTCATAACGGTGAAATAAACACATTACGGGGAAATATTAACTGGATGCGCGCGAGGGAGTCCCTATGCGAGTCATCTTTGTTTGGTGAGGATTTGAAAAAAATATTTCCGATTGTTTTTGAGGGAGGTAGTGACTCAGCAACCTTTGATAATGTCATGGAATTTTTGTATATGACGGGTAGGCCTTTGACACATGCAGCGTTAATGATGATACCGGAAGCATGGAGTGGTCATGAGACCATGGATGATCAGCGTAAAGCATTTTATGAATATCATGCCTGCTTAATGGAACCTTGGGATGGCCCTGCATCTATTGCATTTACAGATGGAGATATTATTGGGGCTGTACTTGATAGAAATGGTTTAAGGCCATCAAGATATTATGTCACCAAGGATGATATGGTAATCATGGCATCAGAAGTAGGTGTGCTCGAAGTTCTTCCAGAAAATGTTTTAGTAAAAGAACGTTTGCACCCTGGACGAATTTTCCTGGTGGATACCAAGGCGGGTAAGATCATTGATGATGCAGAACTAAAGAGTGCATATGTCTCAGCGAAACCTTACGTAGAATGGTTAAAACAAAATTTATTACCAATTGAAAAGTTACCACTGCCCAAGCAGATCCATGGTGCTGATCCGGAAACACTCTTACAAAGGCAGCAGGCCTTTGGATATACCCATGAAGAACTAAAAATTATTATTGCGCCAATGGCAAGTAATGGAATGGAGCCCACAGGTTCTATGGGAACTGATACTGCATTGGCAGTTTTATCAAACCGTCCGAGATTGCTCTATGATTACTTTAAGCAACTATTTGCCCAGGTCACCAATCCTCCGCTAGATGGGATTCGGGAAGAGCTGGTAACTCAGATCAGCACAACCATCGGGCCTGAAGGGAATCTACTTAACCCACAACCTGAAAGTTGTAAACAAATCAGGATTGCTTCTCCTGTATTGACCAATGAAGAATTGGCAAAAATTAGAGATATAAATATTGCTGGATATAAAACAAAAACTATCTCTACCTTATACCCGGTTAGCGAGGCTGGCGCCGGTCTTGGGCAGGCTTTAATTAACATATGTGCTGAGGCTGAGTTGGCAGCAAATACTGGTTATGCATATATAATTTTGTCAGACCGTGGAATAGAAAAAGATCAAGCCGCTATTCCCGCATTATTAGCAACCGCCTCAGTGCATCATCATTTAATACGTGTAGGTTGTCGGACAAAAATTGGTCTGGTAGTAGAATCAGGAGAGCCCAGGGAAACTCATCATTTTGCGTGCCTAATTGGTTACGGTGCCGGTGCAATTAACCCATATCTGGTTTTTGAGACGATAGGAAGTTTGTTAGGTGAGGGCTACGTGCCAGAAATGGATTTAGATTCTGCGATTAAAAACTTTATCAACGCCGTAAATAAAGGCTTAAATAAAATTATGTCCAAAATGGGGATCTCCACGGTTCAATCATATCGTGGGGCACAAATTTTTGAGGCAATAGGATTAAATAAAAATTTTATAGATAGTTATTTTACATGGACGGCCTCAAGAATCGGAGGAATTGGACTTGATGTGGTGGCACAGGAATCTGCCCTTAGACATAATAAAGCATTTCCCGAACGCATAATTAATCAACCCGAACTTGAATGGGGAGGTGAATACCAATGGCGTAGAGATGGAGAGTACCATCTGTTTAATCCGCGTTCTGTATTCAAACTCCAGCATGCTACAAAGTCGGGTCAATTTAAAATATTTAAAGAATACACAGAATTAATTAACAACCAAAATGAACACCTGGCTACTTTGCGTGGATTGTTTGATTTTAAATTTGCAAAAAAACCGATTCCGTTAGAGGAAGTCGAGCCAATTGAAAATATAATGAAACGATTTTCAACCGGTGCGATGTCCTATGGTTCTATCAGTAAGGAAGCACATGAAACCCTTGCTATTGCTATGAACAGGATCGGTGGAAAATCAAATACTGGAGAAGGTGGCGAAGATCCTGACCGATATACGTTGGATAAAAATGGTGATTCACGTCGCAGCGCAATTAAACAGGTTGCTTCGGGTAGATTTGGGGTGACAAGCGAATACCTGGTCAATGCCGATGATATTCAGATAAAAATGGCACAAGGGGCAAAACCTGGTGAAGGAGGTCAATTACCCGGCACCAAGGTATATCCATGGATTGCGAAGGTTCGTCATTCTACCCCTGGTGTTGGATTGATTTCTCCACCGCCACATCATGATATTTATTCTATCGAAGACCTGGCGCAGCTAATCCATGATTTGAAAAATGCAAACCCAAAAGCGCGCATTCATGTAAAGCTGGTAGCAGAAGTTGGTGTCGGTACAGTTGCAGCGGGTGTAGCCAAGGCACATTCTGATGTTGTATTGATCTCAGGTTATGATGGAGGTACTGGTGCATCACCAATCAGTTCTTTAAAACATGCCGGTCTACCTTGGGAGTTAGGTTTAGCAGAAACCCAGCAGGTTCTTGTTGCGAATAGATTACGTGATCGAATTGTTGTGCAGGCAGATGGACAGCTAAAAACCGGGCGAGATGTAGTTGTGGCGGCATTGTTAGGTGCTGAGGAATACGGGTTTTCAACAGCACCACTGGTAGTAATGGGATGTATTATGATGCGTGTATGTCATTTAAATACCTGTCCTGTAGGCGTCGCAACACAGAGTCCTGAGCTTCGCGATAAATTCACTGGTCAACCTGAATTCGTAGAAAATTTTTTCCGTTTTATCGCAGAGGAAATTCGAGAATATATGGCGAAACTAGGTTATAGAACAATGAATGAAATGATCGGGCATGTGGAAAAACTTGATGTAATACATGCTGTAGATCATTGGAAGGCACAGGGTCTGGATTTTACCCGCTTATTACGTAAACCAGATGTTGAATCGGGTGACGGTTTAAATTGTACCTCGAAACAGGATCATGGCCTGGATAAATCTCTGGACGTGACAACATTATTACCGTTATGTAAACCTGCGTTAGATGATAAAAGCCCGGTAGATATAATCTTACCTATACGTAATACAAACAGGACTGTTGGTACACTTCTTGGTTACGAGATTACCAAACGTTATGGTGCTGAAGGGCTGCCAGAAGATACAATACGTATCCGATTTAGTGGGTCCTCGGGTATGAGTTTTGGTGCATTTCTTCCTAAAGGCGTGACGTTGACATTAGAAGGTGATGCTAACGACTATCTTGGAAAGGGCTTGTCTGGTGGGAAAATAATTGTTTATCCGCCCAGGCACTCAACATTTGTTGCAGAAGAAAATATCCTGGTTGGAAATGTTTTATTGTACGGTGCGACGAGTGGCGAAGCCTATTTTCGTGGTATTGCGGGAGAACGATTTGCCGTAAGAAATAGTGGAGTAAGTACGGTGGTCGAAGGAATTGGTGATCACGGCTGTGAATACATGACAGGTGGTTGTGTTGTTGTCATTGGTAGTACTGGTAGAAATTTTGCAGCGGGGATGTCAGGTGGTGTGGCATATGTGCTTAATGAACAAGATGATTTTCATATTCGTTGTAATATGGGAATGGTAGATCTTGAGAAGATGGAAATTGAAGATAGTAATATTGTAAAAAATCTTATTTCCACGCATCTTCAATATACACAAAGTACTGTAGCCAGCAGGATTCTGGACTCATGGTCTGAATATCAAAGTAAATTTATCAAAGTGATGCCTAAAGATTACAAACGTGTACTGTTAGCAATCAAGAAGGCAAAGGAAAATGGAGTTTCTGAAGACGAAGCAGTAATGGAGGCCGCTCATGGGTAAAATCACAGGTTTTATCGATTATAAACGTGAGAAGCAACCTTATCGTGCTGTACAAGAACGCATTAAAGACTGGAAGCAGGTTATGTCTCCATGGCCTGTTGCACCATTAAAAACACAAGCCTCTAGGTGTATGGATTGTGGCATACCGTTTTGTCTTGAAGGTTGCCCGCTGGGTAATCTTATTCCTGATTGGAATGATCTGGTATATCGGGATCAATGGTTAGAAGCAATAGAAAGATTGCATGCTACAAATAATTTTCCTGAATTCACCGGTACACTCTGCCCTGCGCCATGTGAAGGGGCTTGTGTACTTGGGATAAATGACGATCCAGTTACAATTAAAGCGGTTGAACTTTCAATTATAGATAAGGCATGGGAAAACGGTTGGATCAAACCAATATTGTCGACATCTAAAACGGGAAAGAAAGTTGCAGTCATAGGCTCTGGGCCAGCGGGACTAGCTGCGGCACAACAGCTATGTCGGGCAGGACATGAAGTAACGGTGTTTGAGCGAAGTGATCGCATTGGTGGTTTACTACGATATGGAATCCCTGAGTTTAAAATGGAAAAATCCCATCTGGATAAACGACTGGAACAAATGACTGCTGAAGGTGTCACTTTTCAAGCCAATGTAAATATTGGTGAAAATGTAAGTGTCGATATACTGAAACAAGAATTTGATGCGATTATGTTAACAGCCGGGGCATGTGCTCCCAGAGACTTACCGGTCCCTGGCAGAAAACTAGATGGCGTGTACTTTGCAATGGATTATCTCACCTTACAAAATAAACGATGCGAAGGTGATGAGATACCGGAATTAGAAAATATCAATGCCAATGGTAAACATGTGGTTATCCTTGGTGGAGGTGATACCGGTGCAGATTGTCTTGGAACAGCAAACAGACAGGGAGCAATATCTGTCCATCAGTTAGAAATAATGCCAAAACCTCCAGAGAATCGTTCCGACAATAATCCATGGCCAGAATGGCCGCATATTTATCGTGTTTCCTCTGCTCATGAAGAAGGTGTAGAAAGAGTATATTCCGTTTCAACAAAGTCCTTTGTTGATAATGGAGAAGGGAAGGTAAAGGAACTTGAGCTGATTAAAGTTGAAACAAAGTTAGTCGATGGAAAATTATCTTTTGAAGAAATACCTGGTAGCGAGTTTAGTATTCCCTGTGAACTTGTACTACTGGCTATGGGATTTGTCGGGCCTGAGAAATCAGGGATGTTAGAACAATTAGGTGTAAAATTAACCGACAGAGGTAACGTCGACAGAGACAAAGAGTGGATGACTAATATCCCGGGAATTTTTACCGCTGGCGATATGCAAAGAGGTCAATCACTTATAGTGTGGGCAATAGCCGATGGTAGATCCGCTGCGCGAGGGGTAGATAAATATCTTATGGGAAGTTCAGATCTTCCCGCACCCTTATAAACTTTCAAAATTAAAATGTTCAGCACTGTGATCCGGAAGCGACACTTATTGTGCTGCTAATTCGAAATTTTTTTGCTGCGTCTGCTCGTGATATTTAGTCCAATATTTTTACTGTATTATTTCTTTAAATTAATCATAAGGTTATCTATCCAATGTCAGAAAAGAAAAATGACCGGTTAATACGAGCTCTACTTCGGCAACCAGTAGATGTTACACCTGTGTGGATTATGCGCCAGGCAGGAAGATATTTGCCGGAGTATAGAAAGACGCGCGAACGAGCTGGTAGTTTTATTAAATTATGTAAAACTCCAGAATTGGCATGCGAAGTAACGATGCAACCCTTGGCACGTTTTCCATTAGATGCTGCAATTCTGTTCTCAGACATTCTTACCATACCCGATGCGATGGGACTGGGACTAAGTGTGGTAGAAAAACAGGGACCAAAATTTGAAAAAGTGATCCGTAGTCGTGCTGATGTTGATAAACTTGGTATACCGGATCCTGAAACTGATCTTCGATATGTTTTGGATGCTGTAAAAATGGTTAGTAATGAATTAGATGACAAGGTACCTTTGATTGGGTTCGCTGGTAGTCCATGGACTATTGCTACATATATGATTGAAGGTGGGTCTAGCAAGGAATTTCGTTACATAAAAGGGATGCTATACCAGGATCCGCAGACTTTACATCGATTGTTAGATATTCTGGCTCAATCTATCACGGATTATTTGAACGCACAGATAACCGCAGGAGTAGATGTAGTGATGATTTTTGATTCATGGGGTGGTGTATTAACTGGCCCTACGTACAAAGAGTTTTCACTCCAGTATATGCAAAAGATATTAGATGGTATCAAACAACCTTCCGCAAGTTCAAATATTCCAGTCATCATGTTTACCAAGGGCGGTGGTTTATGGGTTGAAGACATCGCTGCCACTGGTTGTGATGCAATAGGGATAGATTGGGGTATAGATATCGGACAAGTAAGAAGAAAAGTTGGTGATAGGGTCGCAATTCAGGGTAATCTAGATACTGCGGTATTATACTCAAATCCAGATAAAATTCGAGATGAGGTTGCACGTGTCCTTGCATCCTATGGACATGGTGAAGGTCATGTATTTAATCTGGGACATGGTATACATCCAGAGATAAACCCAGAGCACGTCGCGATTCTGATTGATGCGGTGCATGAATTAAGTAAGCCTTATCATAACTGAGATTTGAAATTTGAGAAAAAATATAGATAGGATCTACAGAATATGTATGATTTAAAAATATTTTTTATTTAACGTAGTAAATTCAGTAATTTATTTTTTTGTTTAATATTTATATTCACTGAATTAAATGAATAAAGAGAACGAGTCCCTAACCCCGAGCCTAGATTCCTCAACAACCAGTGACGAGCCCCAAGTTGCGAGTAACAATTCCATTTTTTCTCTAATTCTAAAAGGTTTTTGTATGGGTGCCGCAGATGTGGTCCCAGGTGTCAGTGGTGGCACCATGGCTTTTATTCTCGGTATTTATGAGGAATTTATTGATGCGATAAAATCGTTTGATCGGCTTTGGTTTTTATCGATAATGAAACTAAATATTTCGACAGTTATCAATAGGCCAAAATTCAAGTTTATATTACCTTTGGCAGCAGGGATTGCTATAGCATTAGTATTTTTTACCAGGGTAATACCATTACCTGAATTACTGCAGGAATACCCAGAGCAGGTTTACGGTCTGTTCTTTGGTTTGATTGCCGGGTCTACTTTTATTCTTCTTGTTAATATTAAAAACGTAAAATTAATCGATTTGGTATTTGTGATTACAGGTGTAGTTCCGGGTCTTTTACTTTTTAATATAGGCCCTGTTTCGATACCAGACACCAGTATATTTGTTTTTCTCTCTGGTTGTGTTTCGATATCGGCCATGTTACTACCGGGAATATCTGGTTCATTTATTCTATTGATATTGAATAAATATACCTATATTTTTAATGCAATTGGATATTTTAATTTATCTGTTTTGTTACCTTTTTTTGCAGGGATGGTAACAGGATTAGTGATATTTAGTCGTATTTTGTCCTGGGTATTACATCGGTTTTATCGAAATACGACATTGATAATCACCGGCATATTGATTTCATCTCTATGGTTAATATGGCCATTTCAGGATCGGGTGTATGAAACCATTGGTACAAAAATGAAATTGGTTTCGTCAACTCCCATGATCCCATACGAATTTAATTCTGCATTATTTTTAACTATCATGCTGGCCTTGATAGGTATTTTCGTAGTAATTTTTATTCATACGATATCTCGTAAAAAATCTCTGTTATGAACCAGGATTGATAAAGTAAAAAAAAATTAAATCTTTTCTCGCTTATAGAATATTATCGATAATATGAAAAGACAAAAAAGAATTACTGGATAGTTTCCAAATCTTGAATAGAAAGTGCTTCCGTTAAAAATAGTAATATTACCAGTTAAAGAGCCTGGTATAAATTGTGGTAAGCGGGAAATGATAATACCTTTCTCATCAATAATGGCTGTAATGCCGGTATTTGTTGCCCTTAATAGATATCTACCTGTCTCCATTGCACGCATACGGGCCATCTGTAAGTGTTGATGCGGTGCTGCCGAGTCACCAAACCAGGCATCATTACTTATATTAACCAAAACTCCTGCTTCTGGTAATGCCTGAATCACTTCATTGCCGAAAACGTCTTCATAACAAATAGAAATTCCTATCTTATATCGTCCAGCATCTAGTATTGGTGATACATCAGGTCCTGTACTGAAATCAGCCATTGGAATGTTAAAGAAAACAATAAATTTATTAAATAAGAATTTTAGAGGCAGATATTCTCCAAATGGAACAAGATGTTTTTTGTAGTAAAAGCTTATATCATTTCCAAGAAAGACAACGCTATTATAAAATTTGTCGGTGTTCTTATCATAAACAGGCATGCCAGTGAGTAGATTGTTTTGATTCGTTCTTGTGGTCTCCAGTAGTTTTTCAATATAGCTCTGTGCCTGATTATAATAAATCGGGATAGCTGCTTCTGGCCATATAATTAAATCATTGCGAGCATATGGCTGGGTTAAATTTATATATAGATCCATGGTGGGTTGTCGCATATCAGGACGCCATTTTATTTTCTGTGGTATTGCGCCCTGTATTAATGCAACGGATAAATTTTCTTCTGTCGGTGTTGTCCAATTTACTTTTTCTGTTAACCAGCCGCACGACCAGGTAAAGATTATGATGATAGAAAGATATAATTTTTGTTTTTTGTTTGCAGAAAATAGTGAAACAACTATTGCTGAAGTAAAAACAATCAAGAAACTAATTCCAAAAACTCCGAGTAATGGTGCAAAGCCGTTTAAAACAGAATCAGTTTGACTATAACCGAGGTTTAACCAGGGAAAGCCGGTAAATATCCAGCTCCTAACCCATTCACCTAGTGTCCATAGAACCGGTGCTAGAATTAGAACAGAAATACATGGATAAGAATTTAATTTTAATTTTCGTAATCCATAACCTGTCATTGCAGGAAAAATAGACAAAAATGCGACTAAAATAAATGTCAGGATTAGTGCGCCTATTATGTTTACACCACCAAACAGATTAATACTGATATGTATCCAGCTTACCCCAAAGCCAAAGAAACCAAGGCCGTAAAAATAACCGTAAAGTAATGCTGTGCGTGGACTAGTATGTAGCCATAAATATATTATTATTACAGTTGATAGAATTACGACAGGAAAGACGTCATAAGGTGAAAATGCAAGCGGAGCTATAGCTCCCGAGATGAATGAATAAAAATACTTTTGAACTTTATCCGAAATGTATCGGTTCATGAAAGATTTAAAAACATGTATTTCGTTATTCTTGTTCTTTGTCAGTTGGTTCAGGTAGTTTTTCAAACCTTAATAAGTGTAGTCTTCTTCGGTCTGCCCGAAGAATTTTTACGTTAAAACCAGAAAAGTCCGTTGACTCTCCTCTTTTGGGTAAGTGTCCAAATGCACGGGTAAGTAACCCACCAATCGTATCATACTCATCATCACTAAAATTCGTTTCAAAGTGTTTATTAAAATCTTCAATAGGAGTAGTTGCTTTTACCGTGTATCGGTCCCTGCCGTGCTGAAAAATATTTTCCTCTTCGTCTATATCATATTCATCTTCAATTTCACCAACAATTTCTTCAATTACATCCTCAATTGTTATAAGTCCGGTTATACCATATTCGTCTACTACGATAGCCATATGATTTCGATTAATCCTGAATTCTCGTAACAATACATTTAATCTTTTGCTTTCAGGTATAAAAACCGCAGGTCGCATCATATCCTTAATATCAAATTCCTGGTCTTCAGTATTTGCCAGATATGCGAGCAAATCCTTAGCAAGTAGTATGCCCAAAACATCATTTACATCATCACCTGTGACAGGAAATCTGGAATGTGCTGATTCAATAACAGTATTGATGATGTCTGATATTTTAGAATTGATATTAACAAATATCATATTTGCCTTTGCTATCATCGCATCCCGTACCTGCATATCTGCAACATGCAGGGCTCCTTCAATCATTAATAAAACATCAGGGTCAAGCAGGTTGCGTTTTTCCGCATTTCTTAAGACATCAATAAGGGCTTGTTGGTTCTTTGGTTCACGTTTGATGATGCGAACGAATTCACTAACCCATGATGGTTTAGTATTATTATTTTCGTTCATGATGGATTATTCATATGGGTTAGGGAAGTTTAATAACTTAAGTTTTTCTATTTCAATGGATTCCATCTCTTTTGCATCATCATCATTAATATGATCATAACCGAGTAAATGCAAAATTCCATGAATCACCATGTGCGCCCAATGCGCATCAGGTTCTTTATGTTGCTCATCAGCTTCTTTTAGTATTTGTGGTGCACATATGATGACATCACCAAGTAATTCTGGAACAATCGGATTTTCACCCGCAGGAAATGACAAAACATTTGTGGGTTTATTAATACCTCTCCATTTATTATTCAAATCTTTAATTTCGTTCTCGTCTACTACGCGTATAGTAAATTCAGCATCTGTGAGCAAAGCACCAATGCCTGTCTTTGCCCAAAGTTCAAATTTATTTTTATCTGGCAGTCCTTTGTCTGTGCAAGCATATTGTACATCTATATTAATTGACACGTTTTCTACTTATTATTTTTTGACGCGTTTTCATAACGTTCGTAAGCGTTTAATATGCGAGTTACCAGAGGATGCCGAACAACGTCTTTAGATTTAAAAAATGTAAAGCTTATACCTGGCTCATCATCGAGTATCTGAATTACATGTTTTAATCCTGATATCTTTCCGTGTGGCAAGTCTATTTGTGTTATATCCCCGGTTATCACTGCAGTAGACGAGGAACCTGTTCTGGTAAGAAACATTTTCATTTGTTCAACTGTAGTATTTTGGGCCTCATCAAGTATTACAAAGGATTCATTCAGGGTTCTGCCGCGCATAAATGCCAGGGGTGCAACTTCGATAATATTACGTTCAATCAATTTATTAACTCGTTCAACACCGAGCATTTCAAATAGGGCGTCATATAACGGTCGCAGGTATGGATCAACCTTTTGTACTATATCACCAGGCAGATAACCAAGTTTTTCACCAGCCTCTACAGCGGGTCGTACTAATACAATTCTTCTGACTTTTTCGGAATCAAGAGCTGACACTGCGGATGCAACTGCTAGATAAGTCTTACCAGTTCCAGCTGGACCAATACCAAAACTAATGTCGTATGATTGAATATTAGATAGATATAATCGCTGGTTAGTGCCTCGCCCCTTAATGACGCCGAATTTGGTATTGATATTTACGTCTTTTATGGATTCTGCGATTACCTCATCATCAAGTTTTTCTTCCTGAAAATACAGATGAATTTTTTCGCTTGAAAGTCGTTCTGATGATGTAGATTCATACAGCCTGGATAGCGCTTTGTTTGCAAGGTCAACTGATTGCTGATTACCGATGACCCGAAAGTGATTGCCTCGATTATTAATTTCAACTTCAAGACGACTTTCTATCTGTCTTAGGTGATCATCCATAGGACCGCATAAATTTGCAAGACGTTTATTGTCCGGGGGCAATAATACGACCTCAGCAGTATCCTGCAGTAAGTTATCGGAGGTGGTGTTCAACTATTGAATTTGATAGGTCTGGTTGTATGAAATCTTGTTTGCTATCCGACAATAATACTCCACGAAGCGTGTTGGTCAATGCTTCTGTGATTTTGACTTTAGTAAATTCACCAATTAGGTCATGGCCTGAGGGAAAATTTACTATACGATTATTTTCAGTTCTGCCAAATAGTTCGGAATTGTTCTTCTTTGAAATACCTTCTACAAGAATGGTTTCTGTCTTGCCAACCATACTCTGACTAATCTCTGCAGAAAATTGACTGATACGAGTTTGCAAAATTTTCAATCTCTGTTTTTTAATTTCAAGGGGTATCGTGTCTTCCATGTTTGATGCAGGTGTGCCAGGACGTTTGCTGTAAATAAAGCTGAATGATTGGTCAAATTTGATGCTTTCTATTAGATCCATTGTGGCGAGAAAATCATGTTCAGTTTCATTCGGGAAGCCGACGATAAAATCGGAAGATATACTTATGTCAGGACGTACTTTTCTTAACTTCCTGATCTTCGATTTGTATTCAAGAATTGTATGCCCACGTTTCATCATAGATAAAATACGATCAGAGCCGCTTTGAACTGGAAGATGTAAGTGGTTTACCAGTTTAGGTACCTTTGCATACGCCTCTATCAATCTGTCAGAAAATTCCAGTGGGTGAGACGTCGTATATCGAATTCTTTCTATTCCGTCAATTTCAGCGATGTACTCTATTAATAATGCCAGATCAGCGAATTGCGAATTATGCATTTCACCGCGATAGGCATTCACATTTTGACCCAGTAACGTTATTTCTTTTACATTTTGTTCAGCCAGTGCGACGATTTCTGTCAATACATCGTCAAAGGGACGGCTTATTTCCTCCCCGCGGGTATAAGGTACTACACAAAATGTACAGTACTTACTGCATCCCTCCATAATGGATACAAATGCAGTTGGCCCATTGGCCTTTGGCTCTGGCAATCGATCGAATTTCTCAATTTCTGGAAACGTAATATCGACCACTGGAGATTTGTTTTTTTCTACCTGTCTTACCATTTCCGGTAAACGGTGTAGGGTTTGAGGACCAAAGACGATATCAACATAGGGTGCCCGGGCTCTTATTGCACCACCTTCCTGGCTCGCTACACAACCACCAACACCTATTACAAGATTGGGGTTTTGTTCTTTATAGGGACGCCATCGTCCAAGTTCAGAAAAAAGTTTTTCCTGTGCTTTTTCCCGAATAGAGCATGTATTGACCAGTATAATATCAGCATCAGAGGGGTCGTTAGTTAACGTTACATTATGCGATTCTGTCAAAATGTCCTGCATTTTTTCAGAATCGTACTCATTCATCTGACAACCAAATGTTTTGATATAGAGTTTTTTAGACATAAACCGTAAAAATTTCCATTAAATCAGTATATTATATAATTTAACCACACACGATAGTGGTATTGAAATTATGACATAATTTCAAGTTTAATAATGCTGCTAAACAAGGGTAGCATACTCTTTTACATAGTGATAAATAGAACAATGAATACTCTCACTCAGACGATACTGGATCAGCATAAAGACACCCCCGGTGCTCTGTTGCCTATTCTGCACGCTATTCAGAACAAGATTGGGTATATCCCAGAAGACCAGGTCGCAGTCATTGCTAGTGGACTTAATCTGTCACGGGCAGAAGTGCACGGTGTGATTAGTTTTTACCATTTTTTCAGGACCCAACCTGGAGGAAAACACCTTATCCAGCTGTGTAGGGCCGAGGCCTGTCAAGCGATGGGTAGTAAGCAGTTGGAAAAGCATGTAATAAAGTCACTCGGAGTTGATTATCATAATATCACTGAGGATGGCCTTTTTTCACTGGAACCCGTTTACTGTCTTGGTAATTGTGCATGTACCCCGTCGATGATGATTGATAATAAGATATATGGGCGCGTTACAAATGAAAAATTTGAGCAACTGGTTTCACAATTACGTCATAAGCTGGATTCAGTCTCATGAGTAATAAGATTTATATTCCACGTGATTTCACCTCCCAGGCAATGGGGATAGAGGATGTTGTTATGGCTATTCAAAACGAAGCAAAAGCCAGACAACAAAATGTAGAAATTATAAGGACAGGTTCGCTAGGGTTGTATTGGTTAGAACCAATGATAACGATTGAACATGAAGGACATCGAATTGGATACGGCCCAGTTACTGATGATGATGTTGCTGGATTGTTTGATGTAAATTTTCTCGCCGGGGGACAGCATGAACTATTGCTCGGACAGGTCGAACTCATTGAATTTTTCAAAAATCAGGAAAGACTGATTTTTGAACGAACAGGATTTATCGATCCTCTTTCATTAAAAGACTATGAATCTTCCTCAGGATTTAGTGGCTTACGCAAGGCATTGGAATTATCGCCGGAATTGATTGTAGGTCAAATAACCCAATCTGGATTACGCGGGCGTGGTGGTGCGGCTTTCCCAACTGGCATTAAATGGAAGACAGTCCTAAGAACTGATGCCAGTCAAAAGTATATAGTGTGTAATGCCGACGAGGGTGATTCTGGTACTTATTCTGATCGAATGGTGATGGAAGGCGATCCTTACCTTCTAATTGAAGGGATGATCATTGCCGGGTTAGCAGTGAGGGCAACAGTAGGATATATCTACTTACGTTCAGAGTATCCCCTTGCTGCCAAGGTATTGGAGAAAGCTATTTCTCTGGCTTATGAGGCAGGTTATCTTGGAGATGATGTCCTCGGTAGCGGCAATAAATTTGAAATCGAACTTCGGATAGGGGCTGGTGCATATATATGTGGTGAAGAAACCTCATTGCTAGAAAGTCTCGAAGGTAAAAGAGGGGAGATCCGTTTCAAGCCACCGCTACCTGCGATTAAAGGCCTGTTTGGGATGCCTACTGTTGTGAATAATGTAATTACCCTTGCCAGTGTGTCGGCAATTTTGGATAAAGGCGCGGAATTCTATAAGGATTTTGGAATGGGAAATTCCCGTGGGACATTACCGTTCCAGCTTTCCGGAAATATCAAGCATGGGGGTCTTGTTGAAAAGGCTTTTGGGCTAACCCTAAATGAACTTCTCTATGACTATGGTGGGGGTAGTGCAACGGGTCGTCCTATTCGCGCTGTACAGGTAGGTGGGCCACTTGGGGCATATTTACCTGAATCTCAGTTTGACACTCCACTGGATTACGAGTCATTTTCAAAAATCGGCGCGATGTTAGGGCATGGTGGTATTGTTGTATTTGATGATACCGTGGACATGGCCGAGATGGCGAGATTTGCCATGGAATTTTGCGCGATAGAATCTTGTGGAAAATGTACGCCATGCAGGATCGGATCAACACGTGGGGTAGAGGTGATAAACAGAATTATTAAAGGTACAAATCTGGATTATGACATTAGTTTACTGAATGATTTATGTGACACGATGATAAATGCATCGCTATGTGCGTTGGGAGGGTTAACACCATATCCTGTATTGAGCGCGATAAAATATTTCCCTGAAGATTTTCAGGGTATCAAGACTGGTGCCATAGCAACACCGTAAGGAAGTACTTATGCAATCAATAACAGATAAAGATTACGGTACCCCCAAGGTAGAGAATACCGCCGAGGTCAAAGTAGACATTGATGGGATACAGATTAGTATACCTGAAGGCACCAGTGTAATGCGGGCTGCTGCTGAGGCAGGTGTGTCAGTCCCGAAATTATGTGCTAGCGATATGCTGGAACCATTTGGTTCGTGCAGATTATGTTTGGTTCAGATAGAAGGCATTAAAGGGTTTCCGGCATCCTGTACAACTGAAGTTAAAGAAGGAATGAAAATAACAACTCAAAATGATCGTATAGGAAAGTTACGACGTGAGGTTATGGAGCTCTATATTTCTGATCATCCCCTAGATTGCCTGACTTGCAGTGCGAATGGTCATTGCGAGCTTCAGGATATGGCTGGCGTGGTAGGTCTTAGAGAAGTTCGTTATGGATATGAAGGTGAAAATCATCTGCAAATGGACAAAGATGAGAGTAATCCATATTTCAGTTTTGATCCGGCAAAGTGCATAGTTTGTTCACGTTGTGTCAGAGCCTGTGATGAAGTGCAGGGAACATTTGCCCTGACCATACAGTCTCGCGGATTTAGTTCCAAAGTGGTTGCCTCTCAGGACGAAAGCTTTCTGGATTCTGAATGTGTTTCCTGTGGTGCCTGTGTACAGGCTTGTCCAACAGCAACCCTCAGTGAAAAGTCCTTGATTGAATATGGTCAGGCAGAACATAGCGTTGTCACAACATGTGGCTATTGTGGAGTGGGATGTTCATTTAAAGCTGAAATGAAGGGTAATACTCTAGTCCGTATGGTACCTAATAAGGACGGTCATGCAAATCATGGGCATTCCTGCATTAAAGGTCGTTTTGCATTCGGATACTCAACCCATCCTGATCGCATCAAGTCTCCTATGATACGAAAATCCATTAAAGATCCATGGCAAGAAGTCAGCTGGGATGAAGCAATAAATTATGCCGCGAATGAATTCAAACGCATTCAGTCAGAGCATGGGGTCACTTCAATTGGTGGTATTACATCTTCCCGTTGTACTAACGAAGAAACCTTCCTGGTTCAGAAACTCGTTCGTGCAGGTTTTGGAAATAATAATGTCGATACCTGTGCCAGGGTTTGTCATTCTCCAACAGGCTATGGCTTAAAATCGACACTGGGTGAATCAGCAGGTACGCAGGATTTTGACTCGGTAATGGAAGCTGATGCGATAATGATTATCGGTGCAAATCCCTCAGAGGCTCATCCTGTATTCGCTTCACAAATGAAAAGGCGTTTGCAGCAAGGTGCAAAATTAATTGTCGTTGATCCGCGTACCATTGGTATGGTGCGCTCTCCACATATTCAGGCAGATTTTCACTTAAAAATGTTGCCAGGCACTAACGTGTCTCTGATAACAGCAATGTCTCATGTTATAGCCACAGAAGGCCTGACAGATGAAGAATATATCAAACAGCGTTGCGAATGGGATTCCTATATTAAGTGGAAAGTATTTGTCGAGCAGGATTGTAACTCCCCTGAGTCTACAGAATCTATAACAGGTGTCCCGGCAGAACAGGTTAGAGGCGCGGCAAGGTTATACGCAACTGCAGCTAATGGTGCAATTTATTATGGGCTGGGAGTAACAGAACACAGTCAGGGCTCTACCATGGTGATGGGTATTGCAAATGTAGCTATGGCAACAGCTAACCTTGGTCGCAAGGGCGTTGGTGTCAATCCATTACGTGGTCAGAATAATGTGCAAGGTGCCTGTGATATGGGATCCTTCCCCCATGAGTTTACAGGGTATCGTCATGTATCCGATGATGCGACACGATTATTGTTTGAAGATGCCTGGAATGTAAAACTCAAATCAAGACCGGGTTTACGTATCCCTAATATGTTTGAGGCAGCATTGGATGGAAGTTTTCTGGGTTTGTATATTCAGGGTGAAGATATTGCCCAGTCGGATCCAGATATTCAGCGTGTGCATGCGGCGCTTGAAGCCATGGAGTGTATTGTTGTGCAGGATATTTTTATGAATGAAACTGCAAATTACGCCCACGTTTTCCTGCCTGGTTCTACTTTTCTGGAAAAGGATGGAACATTTACCAACGCTGAAAGGCGCATCTCCATGGTGCGTAAAGTAATGCCACCATTAGCAGGTAAGGCCGATTGGGAAATAACTTGTATGCTATCTAATGCATTGGGTTACACCATGGAATATTCACATCCTTCCGAAATTATGGATGAAATTGCACGGCTGACACCAACCTTTACGGGTGTTAATTATAAAAAACTGAATGAGTTAGGCAGTATACAGTGGCCTTGTAATGATGATGCTCCGAATGGTACACCGATTATGCATGAACAAAATTTTGTCCGTGGTAAAGGCAAGTTTCTATTAACGGAATACGTCCCCTCACATGAAAAAACGAATTCACGCTATCCCTTAATTCTTACAACAGGAAGAATATTGTCACAATATAATGTAGGCTCACAGACCCGGCGTACCAAAAATAATTCCTGGCATGATGAGGATGTTGTTGAAATACACCCTCATGATGCAGAATTACGTGGCATCGAGACAGGTGACTGGATGGGTATTACCAGCCGTTCTGGTGAAACAGTATTGCGGGCGACTGTTACCGACCTCGTCCAACCTGGTGTAGTTTATACAACCTTTCATTTTCCTGAATCTGGCGCAAATGTGGTTACAAGTGATCATTCCGACTGGGCAACGAATTGTCCGGAATACAAAGTAACAGCAGTACAGGTGCAGAAAGTTAATCAACCCTCTGATTGGCAGAAACGACATAAAAAATTCAGTAATCTGCAAAACGCATTATTGAAGAAGCGCAATGTCATTCCGGGATGAATCATCAAGGGTGCCGCGTTCAGAACAAGTACACGGCCTAACCTCTCATAAAATAACTGCAACAAGGATTAGCGCAAATACGGTCAGCAAAACAGAAGATTTTGTTGTAGATGAGACTCCCGTCGCATTGATTTATAACGGTGAACCTCACGTGGTAATGTTAGCGACACCATGTAACCTAAAAGATTTTGCCATAGGCTTTAGTTTAACCGAGGGAATAATCAAGCAGGTATCTGAAATTGTATTTATGGAAATTACTCCATGTGAGTCGGGGATTCAGATCCATATCAGGACTAATCAAGATACCCTGGAATCATCAGACATACGCAAACGAAATTTAACGGGTCGAACAGGATGTGGATTATGTGGTACTGCGTTAATTGAAGAAGCGGTAAGAAACACACCAGAAGTAAATACCCCGGTTGAAATCTCGACGGATATTATATTTAAATCTCTCGCTGTGCTTGAACAGTATCAACCTATAAATAAACTAACTGGTGCTATCCATGCGGCTGCATGGGTTAATAGCGTAGGGGATATTCTGACGCTAAGAGAAGATGTTGGCAGGCATAATAGTCTTGATAAATTGATCGGCGCATTACATTCGCAAAACTTAATGGATTTATCTGCTGGATTCGTCATTATTACCAGTCGGGCTAGCTATGAAATGGTGACTAAGGCAGCCTTTGCAGGTGTGGCCGTTCTAGTTGCTATATCTGCACCAACTTCGCTCGCCATAAATATCGCAGAAAAAAGTAATATTACTCTGGTTGGCTTTGCACGAGATAATTCCTGTGTAGTATATACTCACTCTGAGCGAATTAAACGAATCTGAACCTATGAATATTGATAATCTGGTTGAGATGGCTAATGATATAGGCAGCTATTTTAAATCTGAACCAGACCATGAAGAGGCGGTAAATGGAGTATATAACCATATGGATAAATTTTGGGAGGTCAGGATGCAGAGACAAATTGTTAATTACGTTGAGCAGGGAGGTAATGACCTTGCTCCGTTCGTTGCCGAGGCCGTATCCCGATTAAAATCATCAATAACAGATGCGGAAAATGAATAAAAATTAAATGCCAACCTATACATATTTTTGCAAAGCCAACGATAAAGTTATCGAGGTTAACCACACTATTTCGGCCAAGCTTAAAACTTGGGGAGAAGTTTGTTTTGTTGGTCAGATCCCAATGGGTGATACTGACCCGATGGAAACAGTTGAACGCATTATTACAAGCGCTCCGGGTGTAGCCGTGGCAACATTTAATAGTGAGTTAAAAAATCATGGATTTACAAAACTGGTAAAGCGTGACACCGGTGTTTACGAAAATGTAACGGCAACAAATGGTGAAAAACGCTATATGAAGGCTGGAGACAAATCTTCACTACCGCATTTAAAGAAAAAAATTAGCGATTAAAAAATTGATCAGTCCCAGTCCATTAGTTCGATATGTTCCCGAAGCCGGACTGTACTAGGAAATTTTTTTAAAATAAGACTTTGTTTTAGTCCACAGCAAATTTTTTTAATATTATCTGGTTGCTTGGAATAATGTTTGGCGCCGCCGATGAGTTCATAAAATACTCGGATCATGCTCATTATATCGTATTGTATATTTTCACGTTTTGAAGCTGACCAGTGGTAGAAATCTATTACCTTCAAGTCGAAACCCAGACCATATCGATTGACAATAATATTATCTGTATGCAGATCTCCATGATATTCACCAGCATAATGAATTTGTTCCATTCCAGTAGTTAATGCGTGTAAAAAATGTATAGCCTGGAATGGAGGAAGTCTCTTGCCTCTTTGCCGATTAATAAAATCTGACAATTTTTCTCCCTCTACATATTCAGAAATTAATACTGTGATAGGTGTTTTACGGATTTTAATCACTTCTTTATTATGATATTGAATAATTATTGGACAGTGACGGAGTTTATGTAGTTTTTTTGCGTAAAGCCTGGCAATCTTGTCACGTGGATTTCGTTGTGGATAAAATAATTTTGCAGCACGATCTATACCCATATCACGCTCCATTATTTTATACACCTCGCCTTCCCAGCCGGCTCCTAACTTTTCAATAACTTCGTATTTATTTGCAATCAGCCTTCCAGGCTGTAAATCAAAACAATCAATTTGTATTTCATTGGTATTTGGCATAATTAAAAAGATGGCCTGAATAGAATGCAGGTAATGTCATCTGGTTTGTATAGTTTGTCTGGGTTAGTCATTCTTTTAGAAGCACGCGTGTATAATATTTTACTGCTGTTTACTAATGACCCTTTGCGTATAGTGTCAATGATAATTTGTTTTTCAAGATTGTCGATTAATCCGTCTGTTGCAAGTAACAATGTATCAAATTTTTTGATAGGTAATGGCATGCTCATGGAAACATGCATGTCTTTCGTTCCAACAACATTTGATACAAAATGTCTTTGATCATGATGAATTGCCTCCTTTTCAGAGAGTAATCCAGACTCAACTGCATATCCGGTCGGAGAATGCAGGACAGTCTCCATTATTATTTTACCTTTTTGTCCTACCAGTAGTATGACTGAATCACCCACATGATATGTTCGAATTGTATTCTTATTTATCTCAACTGCAGCGAGTGTTGTTGCTGATCCGTTACATGATTCAATTATCTTCTTGTTCGCTGATTCTATTCCGGATAATAATGCATCTCTTAATTCAATTTTTTCGGTACGTGATTTGATGCAGGCGTCTTTAATGTTATCAACAAGAATAGCTGAGGCCTGGGCACCTGCTGGTTGGCCTCCAACACCATCTGCAACTGCTAAAACCAGTGTTTGGTTATCAATTTGTATAATAGCTGCAGCGTCCTCATTGTGGCTGGTTTTTTCAGGAGAGATTTCGGTGAAAATTGTAATATCACCAATAGGGCTAGTAATTAATTTACTATCGGGACAGTTTGTTTCCTTATAGAGTAAGGCAAGTTCAATATCGTGATTATGCATCAACGTAATTTATCAGAGTCAGGAATTCACCAAAACTATAAATGGTAAAGGGATGGTAGATATAGCAGACATTTAACGTTGTTTATGTGCTTCATTATTTTGCATGACTATACGGTGCTTTTCCGAGAGTTTAATCATCTGATATTCAATATCTATATAATAAGTATATTGTTTATTTAGTCGAAAAGACGATGCAAAAATAAAAATAGAATACAATAAAACAAATCCTCCCAGTGCACTATTATATTTATCCCCGAGTATTATAAAGTAAATAGCAGGTGGGACAAGTGCAGGAAATGCGTAAAAAAATAATACCCATTTACTTACCGAGTATGTAACTACTGCCCCGGCTACTAGCCCACACACCAACAGCATCGTTAAACTATTATAAAGAGTAAATTCTATAAGTCTGTCCTGTTCATATGGAACTAAAAATATACATGCTGCACCCCATAACAGACCAGAGATAAAAACACTGCCCATAAAAATATCAAGCCACTTGTTAACGTTCTCTGCAGTGACGCCTTCTTTTTTCTGGTTCCAAATTATTAAATACCTGGCCAGAGAATAGATTACAACAACACTACCCCAGACTAACAGACGCAAATGATCAGATATTTACCACAATAAAACACATAATGCAGGTGCAAAAATAATTGGAAAAAAGAAAGTTAAGATAGACTGGGTATATAAAATACGTACCTGACTAGAAAGGTGATGAAAAGCTTGTAATTGATCCATTATAAAACGTACTCCTGTATATTTTAATTTTCTACCATGAATATGTAATGTATGAATTAAAAAGATAACCATTTGTCCTTTTTTTTCAATACTTATTTTAATTATTAATTACGTACTCTATATCTGTAAATAAGTTAAAGCATTAATAATAGTTTGGATAGTTCTTTTGTCTGAGAAAAAAATGGCGCATGAGAGCTGTTAAGTGAGTGTACGATATTACATTTCATAGCATTATGCATCATTCGCTGTGCCGATAAAGGTATGGCCATATCCTGCAGACATTCGATATAAGTACGTGATATTTTGCCAAAACGATCGTCTGAAATCTGGATCGGGGATGTAAAAGATGTGATTGGTTGTGGACAAATGTTGGTTAGTGCAAAATTATAATCTTCTAAACTGCAATCCAAGTAAAAACCTTCGCGAAGTTTTGATGTGGGAAGTGAAATATTTTTCTTATCCCTGGAGATTTTAAGGTGAGGTTGGATTAGTGAATCAGACATAAGGTTTTTTGTATCATTTACACATTGGCCATTAGCCAATAAAAACCCTGATACATATACCAATGAATGTAAATGTTCAGGAATTGTCTCTGCGATTTGAGAAATAACGACTCCTCCCATACTGTGACCCACGAGTATTATGTTTTTTTCTAACTTCCTGATTAAATTACACAGGGTATTTACATATGTTGGTATACATCCAGGAGCTGCAGGAATGGTATCGTTATTATACCAATCAATATCAGGTGCAATGGCGCGATGTCCATTAGATTGTATGATTGGAATTATTTTTTGCCAGCACCATGACCTATGCCATGCTCCGTGAATTAATACATATGTCTTCATATATTTGTAATCCAGTTAATATATATCCTGTTAGGAATATTACCAATAGTATACGATATGCTGGCTACCTGTTTTCTAAAAGCATGATTATATATTTTATAGAATAATTGAATTTGTAAGAAGGGAGTAATGTAAGGTGAGTAATTTTAAATTATCACGGGAGGCTAAAAGGTGAATGTTCAAAAGTTAATCGATGAACGGCCAATGACATCGACCCAATTGATTATTATATTTTCCTGTTTTACCTTAAACATACTTGATGGAATGGATGTCGTTGTTGTAGCGTATGTTGCACCGAGAATAATGGAAGCCTGGTCTGTGTCTCCACAATCATTTGGTCTTGTATTTAGTGCTGCATTGTTAGGTATGGCATCTGGTGCCATGTTTATATCACCCTATACTGATGTAATAGGACGCCGTAAGATGGTCTTGTTGAGTGTAATCATTATCTCTATCGGTATGTTTTTGACCGCATATGCCAGCACTATGCCTCAGCTCATTAGTTTACGACTGTTTACCGGACTTGGAATTGGTTCCATGCTCGCCAGTCTGACATCCGTTGCTGCTGAATACTCTTCAAATCGGCGACGTAATCTTGCTATAGGATTTGTACTGGGCGGATATCCTATTGGCGCAACATTAACGGGTATCCTGGCGGCAACATTGATCCCGGATTATGGATGGCAATCGATGTTTATAGCTGGCGGTCTAATATCAACATTATTATTACCTGTCGTATATTTACTGCTGCCAGAATCTCTTGACTTTCTGCTTCACAAACAACCTAAAAATGCGTTAAAACATGCCAATGCAATCCTCGCTAAAATGAAGTATGAAAGTCTACAGCAATTGCCTGAACTATCTCAGAGACAAGATAAAGATGATACTATCTCAAGTAATATCATGTTGCTGATGTCGCCAGAGAGACGTAACTCAACTATTAAACTCTGGCTCTCTTTTTTTATGGCATTTTTCACATTATATTTTCTGATGAGTTGGATACCGAAAATTGCTGAAGTCAGTGGGTGGTCAGTCGTACAAGCATCCTACTTTATGGCGGTATTCAATTTTGGCTCATTTTTTGGCATTGTGGCTCTGGGTTATATTTCTCACATTTTTGGACTTCGAAGGGTCATATTAATTTTTATGATTTTTTCCACGATGCTCATGATTTACTTTGGTGTGGCAGATCTTTCATCCAATATGTTTATGTTTATATTATTTATACTGGGGTTTTTTGTCCAAGGCGGGTTCGTGGGTCTATACTCGGTCGCTGCAAGATTATATCCAGCAAAGATTAGGACGACTGGCGTGGGATGGGGCATTGGTCTGGGAAGATTTGGTGCGATAATTTCACCTATCTTGGGAGGGTTTGCTATAGGTTTAAATGTGCCTATTTATTTAATTTTTATCTTGTTTGCAATCCCCTTTGTAATCTCTG
>JBNMOP010000017.1:0-37509 GCA_051275005.1 Gammaproteobacteria bacterium
TATTAATATAATCAATAAGTTATACTATTAACTAGTTAATCAATATATCAGAATATAAAGGATATATGTTACATTTTTAATTACAGATAAAAAACTAATATTTACCCTATTAAGGACAGCTATGGACGCTGATGACTCATTATTTATTTTCCCCTGTACATTCCCTATTAAGGCGATGGGCAAGTCAGATAAAGATTTTGACGCTTTGGTGGTTAGTCTGATTAGCAAACATTGTTCGAATATTGATGAAGCTGATGTACAGAAAAAGTTAAGTAATGGAGGTAAATATATGTCTGTGACTGTGACAATTGAAGCTCAAAACCGTGAGCAATTGGACAAAATCTATATAGAATTAACCTCTGATTCGCGGATATTGTATGCCCTATGACACGCATTAATGTGTATCAGATGGGGCAAATTGACTATGCATCTTGTTATGTATGGCAAAAAGAATTCACAGAGAATCGTGAACCCGACACCGTCGACCAAATTTGGTGTTTGGAACACTATCCAGTTTATACTTTGGGACTTTCTGGGAAGTCTGAGCATATTCTAGGTCAGAATCATATTCCTATATATCATTCAGATCGTGGCGGTCAAGTTACATACCATGGACCGGGTCAATTGGTAATTTATTTATTATTGGATTTAAAACGAAAAGGTATTTCAGTAAAAAAATATGTAAATTTATTGGAGCAAGCGATAATTTGTATGTTAGGTGCACTGCAAATTTCTGCCAATAGGAAAATTGGTGCACCGGGTGTTTACGTGAATGAAAAAAAAATTGCAGCATTGGGGGTACGTATAAGAAAGGGATACTGTTATCATGGTATATCACTAAATATAGATATGGATTTATCCCCATATGCTGGGATTAACCCTTGTGGCTACCCTGGTTTGGCGATGACGCAAGTTGCTGACTTTGGGCATAAATTAAATGTGACTAACGCATCATTAAAATTAATCCCTCATATCGTTGAACAACTGGATTATGAGGATTACTCGTTGCAGGATAATGGATATAAAGAAATATTAAATTCGGTTTAATGAGATTAAAGAATTTGATGAGAAAATAAAAATGTTAGAAAATAAATTACAACTAAAACCTTCCAAGGAACAACGAGGAAAATTAAAAACTTCTCGTATCCATATAAAAGTGATACCACAGGAAGGGCCATTAATCAGAAAGCCCGCATGGATAAAGGCAAAAGCGCCTACAGATCCAAAAGTTTCTCAGTTGAAAAAATTACTCAGAGAGAAAAATCTTCATACTGTATGTGAAGAAGCATCATGTCCAAACCTTGGTGAGTGTTTTTCTCATGGAACTGCTACCTTCATGATTATGGGAGACTTGTGTACACGACGGTGTCCATTTTGTGATGTTGCACATGGTAGGCCACGACCATTAGATATTGATGAGCCTGCAAATCTTGCGAATGCAGTCAAGTTGATGGGATTAAAATATGTTGTGATTACGTCTGTTGACCGCGATGATTTGCGAGATGGCGGGGCGGGTCACTTTTCAAAATGCATCAATGCAGTCAGGCATGCATCACCAACCACCAAAATTGAAGTTCTGGTCCCGGATTTTCGTGGAAGAATGGATGTTGCACTAGATAACCTCTCAATATCACCTCCTGATGTGTTTAATCATAATCTGGAAACAGTACCGAGATTATATCGAAAGGCCAGACCAGGGGCAGATTATGCATGGTCGTTAAATTTGATTAAAAAATTTAAGACCAGACATCCTGGTGTTCCAACTAAATCAGGATTAATGCTCGGGCTTGGAGAAGAGATAGAGGAAGTTAAATCTGTTTTAAATGACTTACGCTCTCATGATTGTGAAATGTTAACTTTAGGACAATATTTGCAGCCCAGCCGTTTTCATTTGCAGGTAGAACGGTTTGTTACACCGCTAGAGTTTGAAGAACTTGGTCATTTTGCCAGAAATCTAGGTTTTCGTAATGTCGCTAGTGCACCAATGGTTCGATCTTCTTATCATGCAGATTTGCAAGCCTCAGGAGAAGCCATTTCTAATAGTAGTTAATAAATAGCGATTTCAAGTCAATTATCCTTAATGAAGACCCAATGTCTACAGAAATCAAGTGTAGCTCTGAATGTGATTAAATATATATGTGATATCAATTCTTTAAAAACATAGAGGGGTCGACAGAAACAGTATTGAGAATAACGCCCCAATGTAGATGTGCTGCAGTTACTCGTCCTGTTTTCCCTACTTCACCTATAGACTCTCCACGATGGACTGCCTGACCAACTTCGACGTCAATTTTACTCATATGGCAGTACATAGTAACCAGGCCTTGCCCATGTTCAATAAAAACTGTATTTCCGTTGAAATAATATTCACCAGTGTCGACCACGCGGCCAGGGGCAGCAGATAAAATTGGTGTTCCTTCTGGCGAGGCGAGATCCAGTCCACTATGAGGATTTCGAGGTTGCTTATTAAAAAATCTTCGTAGACCAAATGGACTGCTGACTTGCCCGGGAACGGGCAAATCAAGTTCCAGTGGGATTGAATCTGAGAAGCTCCAGTTAGCTTTAGCCTGATTTATTTGGGAAGATTCACTATTGATACGATCCATGTTCAGCGGTGATGGATTGACCATTTCTTTGTCTTGTAGAGTAATAAATTGTTCTCGATATTTTTTCTCAGAAACTTCGAATTTGTATTTAATTATTTTTGTGTTATTTCTAACTTCCAACTCATGCGTTCCAATCTTACTATTGAGAGGGATGCCTACAATGGCTTGCCAATTATCTGACTCACCGATTACCATAACCTGTTTATTTCTGAAATAGACTTGAGGACGTTGCGTTTGATTTAGATTAATTACTGCTACCCCGCCTGGAACACTTTCTGCTCCAACTAAAGTTTGTGCGGAGGGATATTGACATATGATAATTGTCAGAATGAATATAAGGAAATTGAATTGACTATTCATTGTTTCTCTACTTTAGTTATCTTGGAATAATATACACCGTTCTTAATTTCTGTTTTAGTTTTAGTCCCGATACTTATATTTTCGATATTATTTATTATATTGCTATTTTCTACATTTGTTACAATTGAATAACCCCTCTCCAAAGTAGCTAAAGGACTAACAGTATGTAAAGTATTGCCTGCATGTTCAATTTTTTCAGATACCATTTTTAGTTTACTAAACATTACCATTTGCAGTTGTTTATCAAGATATTGGCATTTCTCCTTCTGCAATTTAAGTATCATTATAGGATTGAATTGATAAATTTCTGCACGTAATTTCTTTATAATCGATAGTTTTAAACCAAAAGAATTTGAAACTGACCGTTGAATTCGTATAGCGAAGTCATCCAGTCGTTGACTGTAATGCTGAAAATGTTTAACTGGATCAATGATTCTTTTTTTATAATGATTAACTTGTGCTCTGAGAGAATTAATTTTATGGTTGAGGGACACAATAAGTCGATCCTTTATCAAATCGGTAGATTCCCGCAAACCATATTGGTCCGGGCTAACGAGTTCTGCTGCTGCAGAGGGTGTTGGTGCCCGTTTATCAGCTACAAAATCGGCAATAGTAAAATCAATTTCATGCCCTACACCTGATACGATAGGTATAGCGGAATGGAATATAGCTCTAGCAACCTTTTCCTCATTAAATGACCAGAGGTCTTCTAAGGAACCACCGCCACGAGTAAGTATAATTACGTCGCAGTCCTTTCGCCGATTTGCAGTCTTAATTGAATTTTCTATCATTCCAGCAGCATCTGTTCCTTGCACTGCTGCAGGATAAATAATCACTTTAGACAATGGATAACGTCTTTTTAGGACATTTAGAATGTCTCTAATAGCAGCACCAGTGGGGGATGTTATAATACCTATATTGTGTGGAAAGAGCGGTAATGGCTTTTTATTTTGTTCACTGAATAAGCCTTCTTCTTGCAACCTTCCCTTTAATTGTTCAAATGCGAGTTGAAGTGCGCCTACGCCTTCTGGTTCCATTGTCTCAACAATAATTTGAAATTCACCTCTACCCTCATAAAGACTGATATTTGCCTTTAATATCACAGCCATGCCATTTTCTGGTAAAAATTTTAGATAATTGTTCCTGTTTTTGAACATAGCGCAGCGCACATGGGACGAGCGATCTTTCAGGGTAAAATACATATGCCCCGATGCTGGTTGCGCGAGATTTGATATTTCACCTTGAACCCAAATGGACGGAAAGCTATCTTCCAGTACAGCCCTTACCTCTCGGTTAAGTCGAGTAACAGTATATATATCTCGAATATTGGAGCTTATGCTTTTAGGCACTTAATTTATTTCCACTCAAAACTTCTGTGTATTATATCAATGTTCGATTTACCCAATAGGGTTCTTTCTCTATAATACGACATTCTACATTTTTTCTGGTCCGTTCCTAATATGCGTATTACACAAGAAGCCCTCACTTTTGATGATGTATTACTAGTACCCGCGTACTCACAGGTTATGCCGCGTGAGGTTAAGCTTGAAACCAGGTTAACCCGTAATATTATACTTAAGATCCCTCTGCTTTCAGCAGCGATGGATACTGTCACAGAGGCTAAGACTGCCATTGCCATTGCTCAGGAAGGGGGAATTGGCATTATCCACAAGAATATGAGTCCTGCTGACCAAGCCAGGCAAGTAAGACAGGTTAAAAAATATGAGGCAGGGGTCATTCGTGACCCTATAACTGTGGGACCTATGACCAGTATTCGAGAAGTGATGGACCTAACTAACTTAAATGAAATATCTGGTGTCCCGGTAGTTGAAGGAGAAGAGCTGGTTGGGATAGTAACCAGTCGAGATTTAAGATTTGAAACAGGCTATGACAACCCTGTGAAAGATGTAATGACACCTAAAGAGCGGCTTGTTACTGTTAAGGAAGGTGCAAGCAATGATGAAATTACTGCATTACTACATAAATTCAGGATAGAAAAGGTATTGGTAGTGAATGACAACTTTTCATTGCGCGGTTTAGTTACTGTAAAAGATATCAATAAATCCCTCGAATTCCCCAATGCCTGCAAAGACGCTGCTGAAAGTCTACGTGTCGGCGCTGCTGTTGGGGTTGGTCCTGGAACGGAAGAAAGGATACAAGCGATTATAGATGCAGGTGTGGATGTAATAGTAGTTGATACGGCCCATGGTCACTCCGAGGGAGTGCTTACGATGGTGAGATGGATTAAATCAAATTATTCAGATAGTCAGGTAATTGCAGGAAATGTAGCAACCGCCGACGGTGCGAAGGCACTGGTAGAAGCGGGAGCAGATGCAGTTAAGGTTGGTATCGGTCCTGGATCAATTTGTACGACCAGGATTATTACTGGTGTTGGGATGCCACAAATTACGGCTATCAGTGATGTTGTCGAGGGTATTAAAAAATCTGGAGTTCCTGTCATCTCCGATGGTGGTATTCGTTATTCTGGTGACGTAGCAAAGGCTATTGCAGCGGGCGCACATTCAGTAATGATAGGTGGGATTTTTGCAGGTACGGAAGAGGCTCCGGGTGAAATAGAATTATTTCAAGGTAGATCCTACAAATCCTACCGGGGAATGGGATCACTGGGTGCAATGTCTCAAAAGCATGGTTCATCTGATCGTTATTTTCAGGAAAGTGATGAAATTGAAAAATTAGTTCCAGAAGGTGTAGAAGGGCGAGTGCCGTATAAAGGACCGTTGAGCGCTATTGTCCATCAATTGCTTGGGGGATTAAGGGCCTCCATGGGTTATACCGGTTGCCATGATCTGGATCAATTACGTACCAAACCCGTATTTGTCCGATTGACTAGCGCAGGCGTTCGGGAAAGCCATGTGCATGACGTCACTATTACTAAAGAACCGCCTAATTACAGGGCATAAAAGGTGCATATAAAAGAGCAACGTCTATATTGATTTGGAATCTTTCTAAGTACCAAGCAAACGATTTAATTTTTTATTCTGTCTCGTCTCTCAATAAACACACATCATGAATATTCATTCTGAAAAAATCCTTATTCTGGATTTTGGGGGACAATATACGCAACTAATCGCTAGACGCATTCGAGAATTGAATGTGTATTGTGAAATTCACCCTTATGATATGACGGAAGATGAAATAAGTATTTTTGAACCCAAGGCCATAATTCTTTCAGGTGGCCCGGATTCAGTCACAGAATTAAAGGGTGTTCAGGCGCCAGAAATCGTATTTAACCTTGGTGTCCCACTATTGGGAATTTGTTACGGCATGCAAACTATGGCCAAGCAACTTGGGGGAAAAGTTGATGCGTCTGAGTTACGAGAGTTTGGGCATGCTACTGTCAGGGCCAGAGGTCATTCATCATTATTTATAGATATTCAAGATGATACTAATGAAGAAGGACATGGACTTTTAAATGTATGGATGAGTCATGGCGATAAGGTTGAACAATTACCCGATGGATTTAAAGTTATTGCATCATCAGCTAACGCACCCATAGCTGCAATTGCGGATGATGCACGGAAATTTTATGGGATCCAGTTTCATCCTGAAGTAACTCATACTCTTCAGGGCAAGGCGATACTCAGCCGATTTATTCATGACATTGTTGGTTGTAATTCTTTATGGACCATGACAAATTTAATCGAGGAAACAAGCCGGAATATAAAAGGTACAGTTGGAACTGATAAGGTCCTGCTTGCCTTATCCGGTGGTGTTGACTCATCAGTAGTAGCAGCGTTACTCCATAATATTATCGGCGATAAACTGGTTTGTGTGTTTGTGGATAATGGTTTGTTAAGATTAAATGAACGACAACAGGTCATCGACAACTTTGCGCAGCATATGGGCATAAATTTGATCTGTGTAGATGCAGAAAAAAGGTTTATGAAGGCATTGTCAGGTGAAGCTGATCCAGAGTTAAAGCGAAAGATTATTGGTCGGGAATTTATTAAAGTATTTGAAGAAGAGGCCGCGAAGCTTGAGGACGTTAGCTGGTTAGCACAAGGCACGATATATCCTGATGTGATTGAGTCAGCAGGAGCAAAGACCGGCAAGGCACATGTCATAAAATCACATCATAATGTGGGGGGATTGCCTGATAACATGCATCTCAAGCTCGTAGAACCATTACGGGAATTGTTCAAGGATGAGGTTAGGGAATTGGGTCTTGAATTAGGCTTGCCAAAAGAAATGGTATATCGACATCCATTTCCCGGTCCGGGACTAGGGGTACGCATTTTAGGGGAGGTTAAAAAGGAATTTGCTGACATGCTCAGATTGGCTGATAATATTTTTATTGAAGAACTTAGAATTAATGATCTTTATGATAAAGTCAGTCAGGCATTTGCAGTTTTTCTACCGATCAGGTCTGTCGGTGTAAAAGGTGATGCACGTGTGTATGAATATGTTATTGCCCTGCGGGCTGTTGAAACTGTAGATTTTATGACCGCCAGATGGGCACATTTACCCTATTCATTTCTGGAACATGTTTCCAGCAGGATCATAAACGAGACTGGTGGTATCTCACGAGTAACCTACGACATATCCAGTAAACCACCAGCAACCATCGAGTGGGAGTAGTGCGTATTAACGGACGCAAAGTTTCGTTTATTTAGGTATAAGCTTGTACAAACATCCGTTAGTCTGGTAAATCTGAATATGATCTTCCGAGTAACACAATTTAATTATTATATTCCTCGTTGGAATTTTTTGTGAACGTAGCGAATGTCTGGCGCAAAGAATACGATGTCATTGTCCTGGGAGCGGGTGCAGCTGGTTTGATGTGTGCACTAACCGCAGCTGCACGGGGGAAACAGGTTTTAGTGCTGGAAAAATCGAACAAAGTAGGTAAAAAGATACTCATGTCAGGGGGTGGTCGCTGTAACTTTACCAATGAATTTGTAGAACCTGAAAACTTCATCTCCAGTAACCCTCATTTTTGTACAGCTGCGCTAAATCGTTATACATCCTCTGACTTTATCGCTATGGTGGAAAGTCACAGAATTAAATACGAAGTTCGTAAGCATTATCAATTGTTTTGTCTGGATTCAGCCAAAGACATATTAAATATGTTGTTGCAGGAGTGTGGGGCTGTCGGAGTAGAAATAAAAGATCATTGTGATGTTAAGGCGATTACGTCACTAAAAAATATTATTGATAATGTAGATACAATGTCCTTAGATTCCACGCGACGTTATTCTGTAAATGGTGTGATAGGCGTTGGCAATGACCATGAAACATTCATTCTCGATTGTCATTCTATCGTCATAGCTACAGGTGCACTGTCAATACCGAAGCTAGGAGGCAGCGGTTTTGGTTATGAGGTCGCTAAGCAATTTTCAATCGCCTTGACGCAGCGCCGTGCAGGACTGGTGCCTTTTATGTTCAGTGGGATGATGAAGCCTGTATGCGAGCGATTATCGGGTCTTGCGCTTGAGGTAGACGTCCAATGCAATGGCCAGGTATTTACTGAAAATTTGCTGTTTACGCATCGGGGCATTAGTGGACCTGCAATCCTGCAGATTTCTAATTACTGGTATCCAGGTAATGAAATCAGTATTAATCTTTTGCCAGGCGTAGATGCAAACGCTCAATTACTGGAAGCAAAATATACTTATGGAAATATTCTGCTGAGGACATTCCTCAGTAAAAAATTAGCAAAATCACTTGTTATAGAATTACAAAACCTGTGGTGGCAGGAATTCTCGGAACGTTCTTTGGCAGAATTTAGTGATAAACAATTAATTAATATCGGGAGCAAAGTTAATCATATGATATTAAAGCCTTCTGCAACAGAAGGTTATCGCACCGCAGAAGTCACCCTGGGTGGTGTTGATACAAATGAGATTAGTTCCAAAACGATGGAAGCCAAACAGCAACCAGGTTTATATTTTGTTGGAGAGGTGCTTGATGTAACGGGTCATTTAGGAGGGTTCAATTTTCAGTGGGCATGGGCCTCTGGTTATAGTGCAGGGACCTTTGTTTAAGTAATGTTCTAAGTAATTATTGTTATGTTTAGGGTCAATTTATATTTGTAAAACCACATCCCCAAAAAGCTCGGATAGATTGTCACTGCAATATTACGATTGCTTACTAACAGATTCAGTTTGAGGATTAGTTAATTACAAATATATTTTATTTTAATATTGTGCTGATGGGACCGTAACTATCAGACCATCCATCTCATCGGTGATTTTTATTTGGCAACTTAATCGACTGGTATCTGATGGTTCTGCAACAAATTCCAGCATGTCTTTTTCAAGATTTTGAGGTTCAGGCAGTTTCCCATACCAATTCGGATCAACAATAACATGGCAAGTTGCACAGCTACATGCACCGCCACATTCAGCGATAATGCCATCAATACCGTTATTAATTGCTGAAACCATCAGGCTGATATCGTTTTCTGCAGTGATTTCGGTCTGATTACCATCTACGCTGATAAATGTAATTTTTGCCATATTTAATGTTCCCTCATTCATCCGTTACATATAAAAAATGCGGATTATACGGGACTATTGACTGGAATTAAAAAAATTTATGCGATTAAGTTAAATCCAGCACAATCTTGCCAGTATGTTCATGACTTTCCATTAATTGATGGGCAGATCCAGCTTTTGATAAGGGAAAAGTCTGATAGATAACAGGTCTAATCTTATCTGTTTCCAGCAACGGCCATACAGATTCGATTAAATTACTCGCAATAAGCTTCTTAAAACCCAGACTACGAGAGCGCAGTGTAGAGCCAGTGAGTTTGATGCGTTTTTGCATTATTTGTAACAAATTAATTTCAGTTTTGAATCCATTCATAGCCGCAATAACGACGATACGTCCATCCTCTGCTGTGATTTTAATGTTTTTTTGCAAATAATCACCACCTACCATATCCAGGATCACATTAATCCCCTTATTATTCGTCTCTGCTAAACATACTTTAGTAAAGTCCTGGGTCTTATAATTGATAACAATATCTGCTCCAAGTTCTTTGCAATAATTGCACTTTACGTCACTTCCCGCTGTCGTGATGACCCTTGCGCCAAAAGCCTTGGCCAATTGTATCGCCATGGTTCCTATGCCACTGGAACCACCATGTACTAGAAAGGTCTCTCCTGATTTTAGATTAGCGATATCAAATATATTTGTCCATACAGTAAACAGGGCTTCGGGCAAGGAAGCCGCTTCTATCAGATTTAGTCCTTTAGGTACAGGTAGGCAAAGCGGTGCATCAGCGATGACATACTCTGCATAACCTCCACCTGAAAGTAGTGTGCAGACCTGGTGACCTTGTGATAAATCACCGCAGTCATTTGACACTTCTACTATCTCACCAGCAACCTCGACCCCAGGAATATCAGTGGTGCCAGGTGGCGGAGGGTAGAGTCCCTTGCGTTGCAAAATATCAAGCCGATTAACGCCAGCAGCGGCAACCTTAATTAAAACCTGTCCTTTTTCTGGTTTGGTAATTTTTGTCTCCGCTATGCGTAAAACCTCAGGTCCTCCAGGAGTGGAGATTTCTATATATTTCATGATTTTTGTAATCATATTTATTTTTGTGATAGTCATTCAATCGGTTAGGATTTGGAATGAATATTTATCAGTAGTAGCATAGTAGTTATAATAAATCGAAAACCATTTCAATGTTCGGAAAAAATTAATTTATATGTCTGATATGCCATTAGCATTTAATGATCTGGTAAAACGCGACAGTGACGTTGTCTGGCATCCTTATTCGTCATTTGTAAATGCCTCACCTGTATACCCTGTTATCTCTGCCAAGGGCAGCCGAATAAAACTTGCAGATGGACGTGAATTAATCGATGGAATGGCATCCTGGTGGTGCGTAATACATGGATATAATCATCCACAACTGAATGATGCTATTCATAAGCAGGTGGATGCAATGGCGCATATCATGTTTGGTGGATTGACTCATGAACCGGCTGTTACGCTGGCAGAAGAATTAATAAAAATTACCCCGGCAGGATTAGATACAGTTTTTTTTTCTGATTCCGGCTCGGTTGCAGTAGAAGTTGCAATGAAAATGGCAATTCAATACTGGTCGTCAAAGAACAATTCTGTTAAACAAAAATTTATAACAGTTAGAAATGGTTATCATGGTGATACGATTGGTGCGATGTCAGTCTGTGATCCCGTAACTGGGATGCATACTGTATTCAGTGATATTTTGCCTAAGCAGATTTTTGCAAATGCCCCGACCACAGGTTTTCATCAGGACTGGGATGATTCTGATGTTGAAAGCATTAGCCAACTAATCAATCAACATCATGACGTTACGGCCGCTGTAATTCTCGAGCCTATAGTACAGGGGGCGGGAGGAATGAGATTTTATCATCCTGATTATTTGCGAAGACTACGTAAACTATGTGATGAGTATGATGTATTACTTATCCTGGATGAGATAGCTACTGGATTTGGCAGGACTGGGAAATTATTTGCCTGTGAGTATGCAAATATCAGTCCTGATATAATGTGTGTTGGCAAGGCATTGACCGGGGGTTATATATCTTTTGCTGCGACACTTACCACTAAAAGAATTGCAGAAACAATCTCTACGGGTATTACGGGCGCATTTATGCACGGGCCGACATTTATGGCTAATCCTCTGGCTTGTGCTGTGGCATTGGCAAATATCAAGCTACTGCAATCATGGGATTGGCAGGATAAAATTTTGGCGATGGAAAAGCAGATGGTAAATGAATTAGCACCATGTAAGGCATACAAAAATGTTACAGATGTGCGAGTGTTGGGAGGGATAGGCGTAGTTGAGTTAACATCAACAGTAGATCTGAAAAAAATTACCTCCGAGTTTATTAATCATGGGGTCTGGATAAGACCGTTTGGAAAATTGGTATATATCATGCCGCCCTATGTGATAAAGGAGGACGAATTAAAAAAATTAACAACAGCAATTTGTGATTGTGTCATAAATCCAAAATGTTATATGGCTTGATTGTTTAATTTATAAAACTCTTGCAAAATTTGTGAAGTTAATTCTGATTTAACCTGTTTTTGACACCATGTTCCATATAATCTTTCATAATAGATAAGTTATAATAATTATAATATTTTAGGAGTAATGGAGATGAATCAGACATGTGTAGTGATTGGTGCAAGTCATGCCGCTGCATCATTTGTAACCGGGCTTCGTCAAGACGGCTGGGAAGGTAAGATACAAGTTATTGGTGACGAACCCTATATTCCCTATCACAGACCCCCTTTGTCCAAGGATCTGTTGGCAGGCAAAAAAAATCTTGAAGATATTTTTATTCGTCCACAGGAAGTCTATATAAAAGCTGACGTGGAATTCCTGCTCGGTGTGAGGGCTGAAGAAATTGATGCCAATAATCATCAAATTACATTGGCTAATGGTAATAGAATCCACTATGACAAACTTGCCTTGACTGTCGGTTCCCGTGTAAGAAAGATTAGTATGCCCAGGGATGATTTGCCTGGAATTTGTTATTTACGTGATTATAACGATGTGCTTCAGATAAAATCTTTCGTTAAACCAGGCGGTAAGGCAGTAATTATAGGTGGTGGTTATATAGGGCTGGAGGCAGCTGCAGTATTGAATAAGCTTGGCATGCACGTGACAGTCCTTGAAATGATGAGTCGCGTGTTAGAACGGGTAACGGCGCCTGAGATTTCAGAATTTTATACCAGAATACACACAGAGGAAGGTGTTGATATTCGATGTGAAATAGGTGCAACAGGATTTGAAGGGAATGAAAATATAACTCGGGTTCTTTGTAATAATAATACATCATTTGATGCAGATTTGGTGATAGTTGGAATAGGTATAATTCCTAATATTGAGCTTGCACAAAACGCCGGGTTAAATGTTGAAAATGGGATTGTGGTAGATGAATATGCGAAAACCAGTGACCCCGATATTGTCTCGGCAGGAGATTGTACCTCCCATTACAATGCAATATACGATCGATGGATACGACTGGAATCCGTACAAAATGCAAGTGACCAGGCAAGGGTTGCCGCATCAACTATTGCTGGCAAGGAAAAAACGTATAATGCCTTACCCTGGTTTTGGTCAGATCAATATGATGTAAAATTACAAATTGCTGGATTATCCCAGGGCTATGATGAAATTATTATTAGGGGAGATAGAACAGCTAACAGAACTTTTGCCGCTTTCTATCTGAAGGATGGAAAAATTATTGCAGTTGATGCACTGAACAAAGCCCCAGAATTTATGATGGGTAAGCGTTTAATTTTAGACAAGGTAGTGGTGGACAAAAATAAGTTGGCAGATGATAAAATAAATATCAGAGAATTGGCTAGTAAATAGTTATGTACAGATTTTTGATAATATTTTTAGGTTTCTTACTAATAATGCCGTCAGTTCACTCCCAGGAAAATATCGGTGTCAGGGTTTCATTACTATCAGAGATTGCAACTCATCCTCTCAAATCAGCACCAGCATCAGTACTGAGTCTCAATGATGCAGTTATTAGTGCGGAAATATCATCCAGAGTAGTAGATATACCAGTACGTGTTGGAGACATCGTTAATAAAGGTGACAAACTTGTAGGTCTGGATTGTGTTAATTATGATTTGGCGGTAAATCAAATATCCTCCAGTATTGAATCCTTAAAAATAAGAGCAGATCTGGCACAAAAACAACTAACGCGGACCGAGTCATTACGACAAAACGATACAGTTTCAGAAGATGCCCTGGATCAACGTATCGTTGATCTTGCTGTGCTGGAATCGGAAACAAAGTCAACGCTTGCAGCACTCAATATGGCCAAAGTAGATCAGAACCAATGCATGGTCATCAGCCCCTTTCGCGCTGTATTAACAGCGCGTATTAGCGCTGTGGGTCAGTTTGCAGGATTAGGGATGCCGTTGGTAAGTATATTGGATATAGAAAATGTTGAAGTGTCCGCACAAATTTCCACCACAGAGATGTCTCAGTTGTTAGTGACGAATGAACTTTATTTTTCAAATACCGAAGAGAAATTTCCAGTGGTAATAAGGACAGTCTTGCCAGTAATTAATCATGAAACACGTAACCAGGAGGTTCGTTTATTATTTTCAGAGAAACGTGCAATCACCGGTGCATCAGGAAAACTCTTTTGGGTAGATGCGCGGCCCCATATATCGGCAAAGTTTTTGGTAGAACGAGACGGAAAGCTTGGAATATTTCTTGATGAAGATGGCATAGCAACATTTCATATTATTCCTAACGCTCAACCAGGTCGCGGTTCGCCAGTAAACTTACCTGATAACACACGTATCATCATAGATGGGCATTATTCATTAAGGGACAAATCCAATATTAAGGTTATCGAGTAAGCCATGATTCTTTTACGTCGGTTTCTGGACAACCACGTTCTTGCAAACTTGACGTTTATCCTGGTACTGGTTATGGGGGTTATCTCCTATACCAATATGCCACGCGCAAAAGACCCGGAAATTAATTTTAACTGGATTAATATTAATATCGCATTTCCCGGTGCCTCTGCAATTGATGTGGAAAGACGCATAACCGATCCTATTGAAAATGCGATTCGTCGATCAATTCAGGATATCCGATTTATATCTTCTACCTCCAGAGATGGAGTATCAAACATCCTTATCCGATTTAATAAGCTTGATATCAGTGAATTTGATAAACGAGTCTCTGACTTGAGACGAGAGGTGCAAAATACTTATACCAATGAGTTGCCAGAAGAAGCAACAGACCCCTTTATCTTTGAAGTAACCAGTTCAAATTCTCTTCCATCAGCAACCGTTGTTATTACCAGTAAAGGTGATGATGAAAATCTTAGACGCCAGGCACATAATATTCAAAAAGATCTGGAACGTATTGATGGTGTAGATTTTGTTAATCCCTTAGCATTGTCTGATCCGGAAATACACATTGCATATAAACCAACATATCTGGAAGGATTAGGAATCACACCAGTTGATTTGTCAGATACTATACGTTCATATTTTCGTGATGTATCTGTAGGCGATCTGGAAACGGATGGGGCAACATGGATTATAAGATTGGAAGGAACTAACGCTGAACCTGCAGTCTTATCTGAATTTCCAATTACGACAGCGAATGGCGTAATCTCTCTGGGTGAAATAGCAGATATCTATCGAACCACACGTGAACGTAGTGAACTTGCAAAGTTTAATGGTCAGCCAGCTGTAACGATGGGTATTATCAAGAAAGGGACAACCAACGTATTAGATCTCCTAGATTCCATCCAATCATATATTGATCAACATAATAAATCAGCCTTCAGGACAGGTGTGGAGATATTTCTGGTTGATGACCAGACCGACAGCACACGCCAGGCGATCAGTCTGATGCAAAATAATGCACTAATAGGGTTATTTTTAGTCTTGTTGATTACCTGGGCCTTTCTTGGCACACGAATCGCAATTCTTACCAGTATTGGGATCCCATTTACCCTGGCAGGGGTTTTTATCATTCTGTTTAATGCAGGCTCATCGCTTAACAACAGTGTCCTGTTAGGTGTGGTTATAGCCCTGGGCATGATAGTTGATGATGTGGTTGTAGTGGTTGAATCCATCTATTATCGCTTGCAAGAGGGGTATCAAGGTATGGATGCAGCCATCGAGGCATTAAGAGAAGTTTTCGCCCCGGTAACAACTTCAGTAATGACTACAATCGCAGCATTTCTGCCGTTAATGTTATTGCCTGGTATTTTAGGTGACTTCATGCGGGTAATACCGATAGTGGTTACGCTGTCATTGATAATTAGTCTAGTAGAAGCTTACTGGATGTTGCCCGCACACATGGTGGCGGCAGGCATAGACTATAACCAAAAGTCACGCACTCAATTGAAACGAGAGGCGATGACACATAGGATAAGATTGACTTATACTAAAATTTTATTGAAAACACTTCGCTTCCCAAAACGATCATTGCTGGCAGTGACTACTATATTTTTGTTTGCATTAATTACGCTATTAACTGGTCATATTAGATTTAATTTTTTTGAATCAGAGGCATCACAACTATTTTATGTCAACCTGGAGATGGCACAGGGCACCAGTCTGAAACAAACCAATGATAAATTGCTTGAATTAGAGAAAAAAGCGTTATCACGAATTAAACCTGAGGAGCTTCGTGCAAGTGTTGTCTATTCAGGTCAGATGTTTACTCAAACTGAACCATTTTTCGGAGACACCATAGGTCAGGTTATGTTCAGTTTAAACCCTGTGCTTGATAATGGGAGAACTGCAGCAGAAATTATTAAAGAAGTAGAAGATGTTGTTTCTGATGTGGAAGGTGCAGAAAATATCTATACATTTCATGTTGCTGATGGTCCACCAACTACCAAGCCTGTACAGGTTAAAATACGTGGTGATGATTTTGAGACTATCGAAGCTGCCGCTAATCAGTTAATGGCATTTCTGTATTCCAATTCTGTTTACAGAAATATAGCTTTGGATTATCGTCAGGGAAACCCAACATTAATCCTTAGGTATAACGGAGAAGCGATCAAACGTAGTGGGATAAATCCAGTGCTTGTTAGTCGTACTATACAATCGTTGGTAGATGGGGAAATTGTCACGGCATTTCAGGATCAAGGAGAAGAAGTTAAAGTAAGACTGCTAGCAGAAGAAGGTGAGTGGTATGACGTAGATGAATTACTTCGTCAGTCAATTTCTCTACCCGGAGGCAAGTCAATTTTATTGGGAGAACTGGTATCTGCAGAGTATGGGTTTGGTCAATATAATATACGCCATTATAATTTTCGCCGGGCCATTACTTTGGAGGCTGATATCGATGAGTTACAAATCAATACTGTGCAGGCGAATAATCAAATAGTCGAGGAATGGGAGCGGATCAATCATGATTACCCATCTATTGATTTGGATTTTGCTGGTCAGCTTGATGATATACAAGAAAGTCTAGATGCATTGTGGATTCTTTTTATCCTGGGTCTAGGTTGTATTTATCTTATACTTGGCACCCAATTCAGGAGTTACTGGCAACCTCTAATGATCATAATTTCGGTTCCATTGGCATTTACAGGCGTCGTATTGGGCCTGCTGGTTACTGGCAACCCTATGAGTCTATATACTTTATATGGTGTGGTTGCTTTGGCGGGTATCTCTGTAAATTCAGCCATTGTACTCATCTCAGCGGCAAACCAAAGGTTGGATAGGGGTATGACACTGTCACATGCCATTGTCTATTCAGCCAGGCGCAGAGTAATACCAATACTTATTACATCATTTACAACCATTGCCGGACTCTTTTCTCTTGCCGTTGGGCTGGCTGGTGATTCTTTAATCTGGGGACCGGTAGCCACAGCCATTGTCTGGGGGCTTTCGTTTTCAACTGTATTGACATTAATAGTCATTCCATTCCTATATCGAACCTTTATGGTCAATAGCTATAGAGTTAATAAGGTATAAATGTATAAAGCAGAAACTACATTTATCAATATTAAGATCTAGTTAGTGGTAAGTGTAATGAATGAGATATGACCTGATGTAATTGGTGGTTGTCTTGTTGGTTTCTTCAAAGCCTCGCAACTTCAAAAAATTTACTAGCAAAAAGGTCTTTCTTGAACCAGATTTAAATATATTGTGCAAAAATTTAAATTGTAATTACCCGTTGAACCATCATTTTGAGTACTGACAAAAATTCTTTCCAAGAAGGTTTAAGAAAAAATAAACTAAGATACTACTATTCTAAAAAGCTTTTGATTTGCGAGGACATGCTACTGCAAGCGCTAGACTGTACTCTGGCGAGTAATGGTATAGGTATAATAACTGCAGGTAGATATGAAGTCCCTGACGATTCAGCACTGATTTTACCTGCCAGGTTAAGGTCCTTAAAATCCCATATTACTGCTTCATAGTTGGATTCATCATCCCAGGAAGCGTATCCAAAACATGCAGCCCCTGTGGGAGCGATAGTGCATGAGATCGCACCTGTCGAATCTGTTGTCTCGGTAAATCCATCGATCCAGATAAAATAACGTACTCGCAAATCGTCAAGTTTTTTAGCTACTTCAGGGATTAGAATCAATGAGTCCAAGTTCTGGACATCCATGGGCGCCTTACTGGTTTCAAAATAGGGATACATGCTGTCAACAAATAATTGCTCAGGAATAATATTAATACCACGTAGAGAATTATTCAGAGAATTTCCCACACATTCCACAAAATCAAATTCAGTTTCGTGACTTGCGTTACTACGTCGGCCCAGTACTACAATTGACTCTCCATCTGTCATTGATGTTGATGGGTTCTCACGATATTCATCAATTATAGTTGTGCTCTTGCAGCCAGCTAGCAGATAAAGTATTGCAGAACAAATGAAGACTCTAATTAACATATATTACTGTACTGAGCACAATCAATTTTTGTTGATAACCAGTTTTTTATACCAGGTGCTCTAGGGAAATCTAATACCATCTTTGCACCGATATCTCTAAGCGCCATATTAATGGCCGTTGTTAACCCCTTTTCTTTATTTTTAAACATTGCTGTATGTGTTTTTCCATAACCAGTAATTTGCCATTCACTAATTATTTTCCCGGATGGACTATATAGTTTTATACCGTATTTTATCCATGCTTCAAACATATCTGAGTGGGTTTCTTCTGGCAATGCAACCTGCATCTCTATTACCTCTGGTTCGAGTATGCCGTCAACTAATGAATCAGAAGATGTTACATTGTTCACTGAATTAACAGTTTTAAACATAGATGGCAGTATATCGTCGAAAAGTAAAATTCTTGATGAGCGATTGTCGATCGTCCAGTCTTCCCTGGCATCTGTACTTTCCTTGAAAATAAAATTTTTGAAATTATCGTTGTAATATACTCCGACTACCAGGGGTAGTTGGCTAGCGATAGGTGTTGGAACAGCGGTATCTACTTGCAAGTTTAACGACTTTCCGCAGCCACTAATCGACACGATTAAAAACAGAGATATGATATATTTATAATTCATAACCATACGGTTCCATATTAGTATTTATTTTATCTAAAAGTATTCAATCCTACAAACGTTCCGCCATTCCTGCGCGTAAGCTCACGCATTAGTGTAGCAAACCTTATCCCTGTAAACTGTAAATTTCTGGGATTGGCAAATTGTACTGGAAAACCAACAGCATGGATGCGTACCATGGGGTTTCCCTCAGCGTCTTTTCGATTGATTTTAGCGACAGTATCCAATACTTCTCTGATTGAACGACCAGTAAATTCATCACCATATACATACAAACTAATTTTTTTATCGGGACTATAAAATGTTGAAATTGCCTTTATGATCCCTTCTACAGGACTACTGTTACTGAATGGATTCCAGGTACGCAAGCGACTAACAATTGCCTTTCTCCTTGCCGGTGTGTCAGGTATCCATTTCCCACGGTATTCAGAATACATGTAATCACCCATATCATTCATTATCTGTACCCCCTTAACCTCAGGATAAACCTCAAGGGTAGTTACTAGTTGTTCAATCATCTTATCCCAACTGTATTGAAACATACTGCCGGATGTATCTATTAAGAAAATAATATATTCACTATCAATAGGGATGCCTCCCACCAGGTCGCTTTTCTGATCAATTCTATCACCCAGTAATCGTTGCATCTCAGCGGTGATTTGTTGTAAAGCTAGTTCCAGTTCTCCCTTAATGATAGAATTCACTGCACTTTCTTCAGAGATACTGGTAAGTTTTGTTTGAATGCCAGCAAGTTCCTGACTTAGTCTTGCTACCCGTAGATCCCATTTCGATATTTGTTCTCTTTTAGCAGTAAGATCTCGATTCAAAACCTTCGCTTCACCTCGAATGGTAAATAATTCCTCCTGCATTTTTCGTACTAGCCCATCCATAGGTTCTGGTGAAATTTCTAATACAATAGGGCCACCAACTTTTGTAATGACTAACAATAGGATGATAGCCCCGAATCCACATGTGATGATATCGAGGAAGGATAGACTGATAACATCGTTTTCTCTACGTTTTGATATCATGGCCAGTCTTCTGATGGGCTTATGAATGAGCCACTAGTAAGCTGAGCAAGTTGCCAAAAAGCAGATGCGGCCATTGGGTCACCTTCCATGGGTAAAAGTATAACGTTTATTGGGATATTTGGAGGTATCCTATCAGAGGCATCTTCAAAAAATTTTAGTCTGTTTCTTCCAGAAACAGTGGTCCCTCGAGGAGAATTTATGCCTTGTGTAGGGAGGCCATCGGTTAATAAATAAATGTTATCAGGCAAGGGACTTAACTTGGAAATATCAATAAATACATTTTCCAGGCTGGTACCACCAGCAGGGATTATAGTAGATAGTGTACTAATCGATTGATTAAATTGGGCTTTGTTACTTACTTCCAGCCACTGTCCCTTACTGTTTGGTATGACTGAATCTGCCTGCGTATTAAATGTGTATATTTGGTATTTGCTCGTTACCGGAAATCGGGTACTGAGCCACTCAATCATTTTTAGCGCCTGTTGCCACTTAGGTGCTTTGCGTTTTGCCTCATCATCCATATTGCGCAACCTGATGATGTTGATAATTGTATTATCAAGCATACTTGCTGATGCATCAATTAGGACAAGTACACGGCTCCCACCAAGTTTTAGACCAGTTAAATATTGACGATTACCATCTCCAACATAGCTCCTGGTATCTTGTCCGGTATTTTTTGTCTCCGCTTCTTGCCTTTTGCGTTCCGCTTCAATATTTTTCAAATCTTCTTTTAATTTTTCAACTTCAGAGTCTTGTGATGCAGAGGCCAGAACAGTCTCCATTTGTCCAGCCATATCCTTTAGATTTTCAGTTATACGCCTTGCCAGCCCCTGTGCAATAACTGTACGGTCATCAATCTCGTCTATAGTATTTCTCAACACAGCAAGGCCGTCTTTCCCTTCAAGAATTTCCACTTCCAGCATCGAGACTTCTGATGATAAATCAGGTGTGGCAACTGGATTAAGTGTAGATGTATCAGCGTTATGTTTAATTATGAGAAATAACAAAACCACCGCCCCGAGTCCACATGACATAATATCTAAAAACGAAAGGCCAAAGGTTATGACAGATGTTCGTTTTCTTGCCATTGATTAGATCACTTCAATAAGATTCATGATTTGCTCTGAGCCTGCAATACTTATGCAATCTCCTGTGTTGATATATTCTTCCCCCTTTACAGGGTTGCCATTAACATAGATTGTAGTATCACCTACTGTACTAATCCTGGCAGAACTACTATTTAGGACTATGGAAAACAGTGCACTATCATCCTGGCTAATATATATATTTCCACTAGCTGACACGTATATAGGTTGGTTTTTAAGATTAAAGGCCTGACTATCGACAAGTAAATGGGTAGGAAGTTTGGTTTGAACCATTTCATGATGCGAATTGTCCATCATTGGTTCCCGTAATTCTGTAGGTCTTGTTGGTGCATTAGTTGCAGGCAGAGACGTAATTAAACTCAAGGCAGAATCATTAGACTGTATATTGTCAAAGTTTATCATACACCCGGTAAATACTGATGCCTCATCTATAATTTGACTGTTTTTTAACGCACCAGAAAAACCAGGCAGTATATCCAGCCTGTCTGAAATCAGATTTATTCTTGTTTCAGATAATTCTCTATAAATCTTTTCATAGTGTTTTATTAGTCTTTCTAATAGTGCTTCGGTGGAAACTTTTGCCTGATATCGTTTGCCCTTGAACTCAATTTCCAGGCTGGTTTCATTCGTTGATTTTAAAGTAGACAGGCACTGTGGTATCTGATTGTATAAGGTTTGCTCAGTTTCTGCGTGATGTAACGGATCAAATCTGGATTGATCAATAAACAGGTCTGAGAAATATTCAGCAGCGGTGTCGAAAATTTCTGCGATACCAACATTATCAATTACCTTTACAGATTTACGACTCACCTGGTCTGTTACATCTACAGATGTAACAATTGCATAATGTAAATGAATATCCAGATGATTATAATGCCCGACATTTGCAAAGGCAGATGTACTTGCTATGGCAGTATCCACAAGACCAATAGCAGAAAAGGGGCAGGCTTCTACTATTCCTAACAACATAGCCAGATGATCACGGTTAAAACTACCTGGTACAGCAAAAAGAATTTCTTCAGGGTTACCTGCGTGTTCACATATTGCAATTAGTTGGTTGTATGCCAGGTCAGCGTTGTGTCTTGCCAGATGGGAGGAATTTATCAGAGGGTCTTGATTTAACTGGCTCCAGAATTTATTTGAAGTTTCCCGTGGTGTTGTCCGAGCAACACACCAGGCATCAATACCAGTTTTAATTTGGTCAGTAGTTAAAACAGCATAACCAGGATCCCGTGAAATGATTTCTGCATCACTCGCTGTTCTAATCTCACTGTCATTTAATTCAATTATTGTTAAGGACATTCGTTGTCACCTTTAGCGTATTTGCATATGCCTAAGTAAATTTACATCAGAGTAATGTTGTGTATCCAGAACTAGTCGTTCCTGGAGTAACTGTAGCTGATGCATTAAAAACATTATAAATATACTAATAACCAATGCGATAAATGTTGAGTTAAAAGCCACGCCCAGGCTAGCCGTAACACCTGCAATATCACCTTGAACAGCCCGGTGCGCTTGCCCCAATGCATCACCTATCCCTCGAACCGTTCCTATAAAACCGATAGAGGGAATTGCCCAAATTATGTAACGCACCATAGATAATTCAGAATCAAGCCTGCTAGATTCTGTTTCACAGACCTCTTTCACTGCATTGGAAACATCCTGAATATTTCGTGTTGACCCAAATCTTTGTAAAGCAGTGAGAAGTGTACGCGGTAACAGGTATTCCTGTTCATGGATTGGTAACGCTTGTAAGGGTCTAACATACTGGCGAACGTCTTCGGGCAGTATGCTCGTCCCAGGAGTAACTTCTAGCAGGGATTGACTTAGCAGGTTACGTTCATGTAATGCGATTTTTGCTTTTAATCCCATAATGGCAAGCATCCAGAATGCAAGAATAAAACAGGATTCCTGTTCAAAGTCTTTTAGTACGATATAAATAGATCTAGGTGCTTCAGCTGTTTCTCCTAAGGCTATTTGTTGTTGTTGTTGCTGTAATAATGCATCGGCATTTGGTCGTATTACCGTAACATATACTGTATGTACAACGATTATAGAAAGTATCAATGCAAATAGTTGATATATAAAATCGGAAACTGGATTATGTCTCATATGTCTTCCTATATATCGACTGGGAATGGGACGGATAGATCTTCTGAAATTGTTTCAGTTGGAGTAAATACTTCAATAGGGTCATCTGTTTTTTCCTGTGCAGTCGCTGTTGTAGTTTTTTGTTGCTGAGGATTGGCCTGATCCTGGGCAATTAGATCGTGTTCGTCCGAATGTGCGGAGATTGAAAATAACAATATGCTGACTATAAAGAGTATCTTGGTAAATAAATTTTTCATTGTAAATATCTTGCGATTCTGAAGCCTATGTCATTTCTTTTTTCAGAACTATAATCTTTAAATGACAATCGCAATTCTGTAATTGAACCGTGTGCCCAGCTAGATCCTTTAATGACATGATGTTCGCCGGATTCTGGCCCTAATGGGTCCATGTTACTACTATCGTTTGATACAGAAATATCATAAAAGTCATGTGTCCATTCAGCAACATTCCCGCCTAAATCGTATAATCCTTTTGAATTTGCAGTAAAGCTGGCTACAGGAGCGGAAACCATATGTTTATCATTATAATCCTTGATGATATTTCCTATGATAGGGGCTGCAGAAATATCTGCAAAATTCCCACTCATTTGCTTGGGCGGCATCTCATTTCCCCATGAAAATTTTAGTTGATTGCCGCCTGTTTCCCTGGCAGCCCATTCCCATTCTGCTTCAGAGGGCAACCGATAACCATCTGCTTTTGCATTAAATCCTGTTACCTTTTTATCAACCACAAGATAAAAAGGGACTAATGAATCTTGTTCGCTTAACCAATTACAATATAGGGCTGCCTGCTCCCATGAAATATTTACTACAGGTTGTTTGTCACCATTAAGATTATTTTCCTGAACTGTACCTGAATTATGATTTGCTTCAAATTGTCTAAATTCAGCATTTGTAACCTCCGTTTCTGATAAATAAAATGATCTGGAAAATTGAATATTACGAATAGTTTCATTTGCTCTACGTCCAGGTTCTCGTCTGGAAGCACCCATGACTACCGATACAGGCTCGAAAAGATTTATTGATTGACCTGCTGAGGTTAGGATAACGGGTTTGATTGATTCAAGTTTTACTTGTTCCAGAGTTTTTAATTGGACGTTAATTTGTTGGGCAATATTAGGGCGTGGTGTAATTATAGTCTTATATTCAATATAACCTTGCTTGCGTATCTCGATGGTATGGGGGGTAGTCGTTAATTCAATAGTTTGAATTGCCGCCCCGTTTAATTTGCCATCAATATAAACTTGAGCATCACTTGGATTACTAAAAATGCTCACTGATGCGGTCTCAGATTTTAGTTGAAGACGAATAGAGGTATCTTCACCGGAACTCAAATTTATTGAACGAGAGGCCTGAGAATATCCAGGTTTGAAAGCATTGATCATAGATTGCGTCCCTGGTGTCAAAGCAGCTTCGACCGGGGACTGCCCAATGTATTCACCATTAACAGTTATGTTCGCCTTATCAGGTATTGTAATGATTTGTACAACAGCATCGGCAGGATCCAGGGTTATATCTTCAAGCACCTGATCTTCACTTGCTAAAACTCTTATAGTTTTTTGCCATAATTTATGACCTGCTAGTTTGATTCGGAAATTATGTTCACCTTCAAGCATCTCGATTGTAATCGGGGTTGAGCCTATCATTTCATCGTCAACAAAAATGTCTGCATCTGTAGGGAAAGAAGATAGAGATATATTAGCCCAGGCAGGCATAAGCTCTGCAGTCAATATTTGTTCCTTATCCAGCCCTTCAATGTCTATTTCAGTCTCAAAATCGAAAAATCGTTCACTATCAATACGTACAGTGTATTTTCCAAACTCCAGTCCACTAACTGTAGCGGGTGTCTTGCCACGAAAGATTTCATTTATCCAGATTTCACTACTGGTTACCGGATTTGTATTAATATTCAAACGACCGGGGAGACGTCGCATTTTGAGCTGATATTGTTGGCTGCGGTCATTAGATATTTGTTGTTTTATTTCTAAAGGATGGTACCCGTCAGCAGTTAACCTCAATGTATAGTTACCTTGTCGCAACAGATATCTGTCAGCCAGCTTAAGCTTTAAACCACCTGAAATTTCCAGTAGTGCTGTATTGGGAATAGCTTCAAAATGAACTGATTTACCTGTGACAATATACCAGGCGACTCCAGCGGAAAGTACTAATCCAATAATAACAGCCATACTGCGCAGACGAAATCTCGGTTTAAACTGCTTTTTTGTTCCTGATACAGGATTGAATTTTATTGGCCTGATGAGATTCTCATCATCAGTGCTAGACGTTTCCTGGGATTTATCTTCCTGCATAACTTTATTTTGAGGCAACTTTGTCTATCGCGGAGATGATTATATTTTGTCCAGATGCTTGTCCTGCTTGTAAAGTAAATTCAACACGAACATCACGATAGCCTTCCCGGGTACCAGTAGCGACATAACTGCCTGCTAATAATGTCACGCTTTGTTCTTCAAATTTCCCCAGGGCTCCGATTTTATTAATCGTAACATTAGTAACATTATCGGATTTGAATATAATTTGAATCGGATCCAAAGCATTCTCCAACAAACTACTCAATATTTTTAATTGTTCAGTTAGTCGCGGCTGAGGATTGGATATAGAAGCTGCATTTTGATAAATAAGTCTTGACTCTTCATACACTGCCTTATTACTTAACCTCGCAGGTTGAGCGATAATTTCTTTAAGTCGATTGTCCAGATTTACTCGTCCTTGAGAAAACTGTTTTCCTTCCTGAGCCTGGGACAGATTGCTATCAAGCACAAGTGCTTTATCATATTCAGTTACAGCTTCTGCCCATTTTTCCTGTCGTTCCATTTGCACAGCATTATCAATATTTTCATTGATTTTTTGATTGATAATGCTTGTTTTAGTTTGATTTATCGCAGATGCAGCCTCAACAGAATTTGGTTTGAGTTTACTGGCTCGTTGGAAAGACACTCTGGCTTTTTCAAGATTGTTTTGTTGTAGATGCCGATAGCCTTCTGACATTAAATTATTAAAATCTCGATTTGTTATAAGTTGATTTACCAATTTAATCTGCTCTTTCGCAGATTGTGTCTGTTTATCCAAATCTAGTGCTTGTTGGTATTTTGCCCTGGCCTCTTCAAAATCATTATTTTGTTGCAGATTCTTTCCTTCAGTAATAAGTGCTAACACATCATCTAACGTGTCAGTGCGGGTTAGGCCGGACAGGGCATCTTCATTTTCGGGGTAGATAAGTAATGCGAATTCGTAAGCCTTACGGGACTCAACTGAATTGCCATTATTCAGGGCATCTTCTGCCCTGGTCATGGACTCTGTAAAAATTATTTCCATTTCATCTAGTAGATTTTGCAGGCCATTTTGCGCTTCGCCATAGTGGGAGGCAGAGAGAGCAAAATCTCTGGTTCGGTATGCAGCATCGCCTTCTCTGGCCAGATCTAGAATACTGTTATATTTATCGGCTCCCCAAACCAGAATATTCTTTTCCTCTAATTGTTCCTGTAACTTCAATATTTCAGAAAGTAATTCCTGACTTCGGTTACGCGCCCTGGCATCCTGGGCTTCCTGAAATGGTGAGGTCTCTGTTACTGTTGTCTTGGATGATTGAGATTCATTCGTTGCAGGGTTATTGGCGGAGACTGAGGGTGAATTAATCACCGCTTTTATTGCAGGTGCCTCGACATGATTTGGTAGAATAAACACCACGCCAGCAGCAACAATTACCAGAGCAAGCAGGGGAACTATCCACAGAATCTTTTTTGAAGTTCCTGCGGAATTTGATTTAGCTACAGTAGACTGTCCTTTACTGATCGTTAAGGCGATATTGGTAGGAGTTATATTTGAAAAATCAGTATTGACCTTTTCCTCATCATTCTTTTTCATATTAATAGAATTGCATAAAGTACTTGTGATCGATCTAAAATTGTAGATTAAACTTAATTAATCAGATTCGATATTTAGAACAAATATTAGTTTGTAATGAGCTGCTCTGTTTGACCTGTTTCGGTGATATATATATTTCTTAATATGGTTTTCCATTGGTCATATTGTTCATTGACAGTCCCGGAAAGCGTAACGGTATTGTTATCAAGCTCAATTGTACGAGGTTCTAACTCTGCGTTAAGAGATGTGCCTAGTTCTTCAATTGCCTGCACATGAATTTTTGATTCCTCGCGTCTACTCAGCCCTTCTTTGACGGCATAGGCTCCAGCGCCTATCCCGACTATACCTGCAGTTTGAGCAACTCGACTATTACTGCCTTGAGCCAGAATGCCACCTATCACTGCAATCGCACCGCCTATTAGTCGAGTATTTGCCTCGCCTTGTAATTGTCTTAACGACATAGTTTCTTCATAACTCATTCTACGCCATTCTCGATAGGGTCTTTCCATATCATTTTCAAATGAAATATAGTAATCCTGCATAGTATCAACAAACATATCATCTCTTTGTCTAATCTTCTTTATTCTCTCTAAAGTAGGGTCATTTTCAGCAGGCAATCGTTTAATGGTATAAATTCCACGTCTATTAGTCTCAATATGATCACTGAAGGCCTCAGGTGAAAATTGTTTAGCAAATTTTAATTCTGTAATTTTTCGAATTGTATATATCTCGTCAACTTTTAATTTTTGTCGGTAACGTATCAGATCATTGGCAATATCGTTATAGACACCCTGAAAAGGCTCCTCGTTTGCACTACGAATACTGCTATCGTATGCGTACTTGCTAGCCATACCTTTATAGTTTTTTGAATACCATTTTTTTCCAGATGAATCTGATACAGTTATGCTTAATTCCAGACTTTCCCCGTCAGATTTAATAATCTGGCCATCTAACCAAATATCCATTTCACTTTGTTTTTCAGGGACTACCCTGACAACTCCCCAGTTACCTGTTCCCTGCAGTGTTTCGACAATTTTTACAGGAAAAAACCTGGCTTCAGCGTTTCTCACCTGGAGAAATACACCTTCTTTCTCTGCGCTTTGAACATTTACACCGGGCCTAAACATGTCCACTCCTACGTCCAGTAGTTCAGCCTCAGATATGCTAGACCCACTTTGAATAACAGGATCGTGTTGGGTTGTTTTTACCGTAGTCGTACCACAGCTTGCTAAAAATAGAGTAATAGCCAGGATTGCACATAGATTTTTATATGACTTGTTCATCTTCTTACCTGTACTCCTTCTTTGTATTTGCGATATTCATCCCATAATTTTTCTTGTAATCCAGGATCCTGTTCAGCAATTGCAGCCTCCCGTAATTGTCTGGCAACAATATCATCATCACTACCATCAGAGATATCTGACGGTATATTGCTGTTTTGGTTAGATTGATTTTTGAAATCACCTTGACGATTATCACTTGGGGCATCCGGTATTTGACCGGTAGTTGTATTGTTATTTGGATCTACGGAAGCAGTGACCAAAGATGGCGCGGAATCAAATCCTGAATTAGATCCAAATCCACCGCTTGATCCTGTATTAATATCACCTGCACCATCTTCATTACTCTGGGCTATTGTTTCTTGTCGGCGACCAAGTATTATGCCATCAAAAACTCGCATTTGTTCTTCCAGATCCTTGTCATAATTTCCAACACGTTCATCTTCTGTTAATACGCCCTGACCATTTCCGATTACAATTACTCTCCGACCAGATAGACCTACATTTCCGCTACCTTGCATTGCAGGGTCGTTCCCAACTCCACCTCCCTGGCCTTGAGTATTTGAATCATTGTTGCCAGCACCTGATTCATTCCCGCTACTTGATGCACCAAAAACCGGCGCTCCGCCGAAACCAGAATCTTCGGAGCCAATGCTGCCCATAGTTTCTGAACCGGGGTTAGCACTAGACCCTGCACCAGTTTGGCTATACGGATCAGAACCTGTTCCATTCACTCCAGTGCCTTCCATCCCTGGCATAGCACCACTACCAGATTGCGGGTTTAAACCACCGTTTTGAGAATTGCTTGCGGCATTTTGTTCACCTTGAGTACCTGTTGCTGATGCTGTCCTGTCTAATGGCCCAGATTGACCCTGTTGGCCTTGAGTACTGCTGCTACCACCTGGCATGTTCCCCGTTTGTACTGACTGATTAAAGACTTCCATCGCTTCTGAGAGTACCTGGTCATTTGACATTGACCCTGAAGATGAACTTTGACCATTTGTCGATGATGACTGTCCAGCCGTACTATTCTGCTCAGACCCAGAGTTTGTATCTGATGGCGTTTGTCCAGATTGACTCGATGATGGTGTTGCGCCTGTTTGCTGGCTGGAAGTGCTTCCCTGAGGAGATGACGCACTGGAGGATGAACTCGAAGGCGAACTCGACGAGGAGCTGGAAGGTGAACTTGATGATGATGAGGACGGCGAGGATGAACTTGAAGATGAACTGGACGACGAACTTGAAGATGAGCTCGACGAACTCGATGATGAAGAACTACTGGAGGATTGTGTCGGCGGTGTAACACACCCAGATATAATCATGATCAGAACTGTCAGAACTGCAAAAACAGATATTCGTAAAGTGTTCTTCATCTTGTTTATCTCATCTCCGGAGGTTATTGAAATCTATACAACATTTTAACGTCTCTGGTCATAATCGGTTGACCATCTTGAATCATTGGGCGAAATGGAGTTGAATTAATGGTATTTCTGGCCATACGTCTGAATCTGACGTTATCTTCAGGATTTGCTGCCAATATCTCAAGGTTTCTGACAGCACCATATTTTGTAATATTGAACTGGACATAAACATACTTTGAATCCTTTAATTCTTCAGCATCAAATTCATAATCTTGTTCACCTGATTCTTCAGTTAGATCTTTAGATGAAACGACACGGTATCTCTCAAATTCAAATTCCGGTTCTTCCTCGAAAACCCCCAGGGAACGTGGCCTACCAAATAGATTATGTATAGCTTGATCACCATATTCTATACCCAATAGTACCTGGTATGCTTGTTCATAATGAAAAAGAGCAAAGCTTCTTTTGTAAAATCTGAGATACCAGTCTCCCATGTGAGTTAGCGCATAAGCATAAGATAGTTTTGGCAATTCAGGGTTATTTTCGTGAATATTAATTATCTTAATTAAGGCGTTTCGTCCACTTCTGTAACTATTCTGTAAAAGGCTGAATTTGTACTTCTCTTCCTGAACTATCCTGGATAAGTGGTCAGGACTATAGTCAAGCGCACGGTATGCGTTTCTAGAATTATCAGTATCGAAATCAGATTTGAAGTTGCTGGGAAGTAAAGGATACAATTTTCCACTTATAAAAGAATCGATATTAGGGATGAAGCCATAGGGCTCAATCAGTTCGAAATTTGCATTTACAATTCCGTAAAGAGATTGAATTAGCTCAGGATCACTAGGTCCTTTCGAAGTTTCGATTATGTCCGCTGCTTTACTGAAAAAATTTGTTGCGATTATCAAATGTTGAAGTGATGAAGGTGGTTGGGTCAAATCATATGCTTCCATATGCCAATTTGCTGCGCGGATATATGCAGGAACTCGGCGCATATCATTCATTTTATAATTTCGGTCATTTACCCAAATCATGTAGCTATAATTCTTTACTAATTCGTCAAAATTATTTAGTGCAGTATTTGATTTGATAATAAGATCTAGAATGGGTAATTGATTTATATTATGAAGGCCCTGATTAACTCGATTAATATGTAGAGACCGGGAATATATGTCCAGTGCATTTTGATGGTCGCCAAGGTTAGTATATGCCTGACCAAGACTGATTAATTCCTCAACAAGGTCATCATTGTATGCACCATTTTCAGCCTCAAGTTTAGTTACTTGATCTGCATATTGATTTACTGTATTTCGAAGCGCTACTTCTTCAGGTGATAACGATTCGATTTGTTCTTCCTGGTCGGAAATATTAGTTGTGGGGGATATTTCGAGCTTGTTCTCAACTTCAAATTGACTTACGTCATTTGAAAGTAATTGGGCATAAACCGAGAAACTCATTGTAAGACTAAAAATGAGTATAACCATTAGATTTATGTTTTTATTTATCATAGTTATAAATTCTTTATAAAAATGTTTAGTCCTTTCTTTATATAGATTCAAACTTGCACATATTGTTCCACTCATAAAACCTGACAAGGGTTCACGGCGGTAAAGTTCTATGCTAATGCAAATTTGCAATGGGTTTTGCAACTATTCTGCCAATTATTAACAAGTATAGAAATAAGTATTAAAGATATATATGTCATATATTCTAAATTCAGTTAAAGTCGTTACATACTTACACGGAAATTTATTGTATTAAACTTGCTAATTATTATATATTTTATAGGGTTACGCTGTATTCATATAATTTTTATTTAGTAATGCATAATACAGGATGAGGAGACAAATATGGCTAGAATTGCGATAGTGACAGGCGGAACACGGGGCATTGGTGAGGCAATTTGCCTGGCATTAAAGAAGCAAGGCTATTTGGTGGTTGCAAATTATGCAGGTAATGATGACGCAGCAATGGCTTTTAAGGAAAAAAATGATATTCCTGTCTACAAATTTGATGTGGGAAATTTTGACGCCTGCCAGGTTGCACTAGAAAATATTGAAAAAGAAATCGGTTCAATTGAAATACTAGTCAATAATGCGGGTATCACCCGAGACGGTACGATGCATAAAATGTCATATGAGCAATGGAATGCGGTGATACAGACTAACCTAAGCTCCTGTTTTAATATGAGTCGATTAGTTATAGATGGTATGCGCGATCGTGGTTTTGGTCGGATTGTAAATATAGGTTCAATTAATGGGCAGGCTGGTCAATACGGCCAGGTAAATTATGCTGCTGCAAAATCAGGTATCCATGGATTTACCAAGGCCCTGGCACAGGAAAGTGCAGCAAAAGGCATAACTGTGAACGCCATTGCACCAGGATATATTGCCACAGAAATGGTGCGGGCTGTCCCGGAAAATATTCTTCAGAAAATAATTGCAAAAATTCCAGTTGGGAGACTTGGTGAGGCATCTGAAATTGCCAGAACGGTTGTATTTCTGGTGAGTGATGATGCTGGCTTCATTACTGGTTCTACCTTAAGTATAAATGGTGGACAACATATGTATTGATACAGAGTGGCTTACAAAAACTATTCCTTGATATATTTAATTAAACAGTGAGGCGGACAGAATGTCTGCAACAATAAATTATAGCGTAATCGGTAATGTCGCTGTCCTTACCATTGATAATCCTCCCGTAAATGCATTGTCTCAGACAGTGAGGCAAGAGTTGATTAATCTGGTCCATCGTTTGAATGAAGATTCATCTGTAGAGGCTGCAATCTTGATCTGTGCGGGTAGAACATTTATTGCCGGGGCAGACATTTCAGAATTTAATAAACCACCATTGGATCCATTATTACCTGATGTCATTGCAGAGCTCGAGGCCTCAAACAAGATAATTGTCGCGGCGATCCATGGCACTGCGCTAGGAGGCGGCTTTGAGGTTGCTATGGCGAGTCATTATCGTTGTGCACTATCAACAGCGAAGGTAGGTTTGCCGGAGGTAAATCTGGGACTATTGCCTGGAGCCACTGGGACACAGCGGTTACCAAGATTAGTAGGTATAGAAAGGGCGTTGGAATTACTAACTACCGGTAAACATATTGTTGCTGGCGAGGCTGTTGAGTACGGAGCAATTGACAAGTTGATCATGGGCGATCTGCTTGAAGGTGCTTTGGAATACACTCATGAGCTAATAAGTAAAGGCGCACGTCCCAGACGATTAAGCGAGCTAGCGTTAGACACTGTTGGATTGGACAAAAATTTCTTTAAAGATTTCAGACAACGCATAGAACATAAATATCGTGGGTATTTCTCTCCACAAAAAATTGTAGAGTGTGTTGAAGCAGGCGTTAGTATGTCATACACCGACGCTATAAAGTTTGAGAGACAATCATTCAACGAATGCAAGGCATCAAGTCATTCAAAGGCCTTGCGTTACCTTTTTTTTGCAGAACGGCAGGCTTCAAAGATACCAGGTATTGATAAACAGACTCCACGACGAAAAATTCAGAGAGTCGCAATTATCGGATTGGGTACCATGGGCAGCGGTATCACCCTGAATTTTTTGAATGCAGGGATTGCTGTATTAGTTTTGGATAAAGATGAGGCTTCCCTGGAGCGAGGTCTGATGTTGATTCGCAGCCAGCTTGAAGATGAAGTAAAAAAGGGTCATATAACAGATGAAGACCTCAATGAAAAATTAGGATTATTGACTACGACACTTGAGTATTCTCATCTTAGAGAAATCGATCTGGTGATTGAATCCGGATTTGAAGATCTAACTATCAAGAGAGAAATCTTTAGTAAGTTAGATGTGGAATGTAAATCAGGGGTCATACTCGCAACAAATACCTCTACTCTGGATATAAACGACATAGCCCGCCAGACTCAAAGAGCAGAAGATGTCATCGGCATGCATTTTTTTGCCCCGGCCAATAGAATGAAACTACTGGAAATCGTCCGTACAGAAAACACCTCTGATGAAGTCCTGGCAACGACCTTGGATCTGGCCAAGACTCTCAAAAAAACGGCTGTGGTGGTAGGTGTCTGTTTCGGGTTTGTTGGTAACAGAATGTTCCTGCCATATCTTCGTGAGGCACAACTTATGGTTCTGGAAGGCGTGTCACCCGCACGTATAGACAAGCTTGCATATGATTGGGGTATGGCAATGGGGCCATTCGCAGTGATGGACATGTCCGGGTTGGACGTATTTTTCAGGATATATAAACAATTCGATGATATGACAAACAAATATTGTTATTTTCCGCTATCAAATGTGCTCTATGAAATGGGTAGATTGGGAATCAAATCCAAAGTCGGATTTTTCAAGTATCAAGGACAGGAGTCAGTAGAAAATCCGGAATTAGCAGAGATAGCCCAAAGGCATGCAGAACAAAACCACATCATAAGAAGGGAAATTAGTGATGATGAAATCATACAACGATTAATGTTTGCAATGATCAATGAAGGCGCACTAATACTGGAGCAAGGTATAGCTCAGAGACCAGGAGATATTGACGTAATATTCACCAATGGTTTTGGTTTCCCGCGCTACCGAGGTGGTCCTATGTGCTATGCTGATATGGTGGGAATCGTGAATGTTTATGAGGGTGTTTGCAAACTTCGCCAACAATACGGTGAAGCGCTCTGGACACCATCAGTATTACTGCAAGACCTTGCTGAAAAAGGTGAGTCATTCACCAAATTAAGTTGAATTAAATAAAAACAGATCAGATAGTTAACCAATGGCGGAGCCGACTATGAGCATATTAACAACAGTTTTAATATTTTTTATAGGAGCCACCTTACTTGCATATTTCAGGGCAGGTCTGTTTGTGTCGGCTATTGCCAGTGCGGTTTATCTGGTTATAACTCTATTTATTGGTGCCCCTTCTTTTATTCTACTAATCACCCTGGTTATACCCACCATTATTCTTGGTTTATTGTCTCAGGATACTTTTAGAAGGACCTGGATTACTGCCCCTTTGTTTAGTTGGTATAAAAAGGTATTACCTAAGGTTTCTGAAACGGAGCAGGTTGCAATTGATGCCGGGACTGTATGGTGGGAAGGTGAAATATTTAAGGGTAATCCACAATGGGAAATACTATTAAATGCGAGTAACGTCAGTCTGACAGAGGATGATCAGGCCTTTATCGATGGACCAGTAGAAGAACTTTGTAACATGGTTAACACATGGGAAATAAATTTCAACCATGCAGATATTCCTGATGACATAGTAGATTTTATTAAAAAGAATAAATTTCTTGGACTTATTATTCCCAAAGAATACGGCGGCATGGGCCTTTCTCCTCTTGCCCAGGTAGCAGTACTGACAAAAATTTTCAGTATTGGAAGCGTGGTGGGTAATTTTATCAGTGTTCCAAACTCATTGGGTCCCGGAGAACTATTGGTTAAGTACGGCACTGAAGATCAGAAAAAACATTATTTACCTCGTCTGGCCAGTGGTGAAGAGTTGCCCTGTTTTGCCTTGACAGCACCGTTGGCAGGTTCCGACGCAACCTCCATACCCGACACAGGGACAGTATGTAAAGGCAAATGGCAGGGTAAACAGATTACAGGTATGCGCTTAAATATTAATAAGCGCTATATCACTCTTGCCCCAATTGCCACATTGATTGGTCTGGCATTTAAATTAAAGGATCCTGACCACCTTATTGGAGAAAAGGATGATTATGGGATCACCTGTGCCTTGATACCCAGGAAAACCGAAGGTCTGGAGATAGGTAGACGCCACTATCCTATCGGCGATCCCTTTCTAAATGGACCCATCAGGGGTAAGGATATCTTTGTACCATTGGATTTCATTATTGGTGGAAAAGAGATGGCGGGGCAGGGTTGGCGTATGCTGATTGAATGCCTGTCCACAGGTCGCGCGATTAGTCTACCCACCATTTCCAACTCCATTGCCAAAAATGCCCTTGCGACTACCGGTGCCTACAGCAGGATACGAAGGCAATTTGGCTTACCCATAGCGGAATTTGAAGGGGTACAAAAGCCATTGGCTAGAATGGCCGGTTTCACTTATATCATTAATGCCGCAACTATCCAGACTGCCAACGCAATTGCTGCTGGCGCCAGGCCAGCAGTAGCCGCTTCTATCCTGAAATACCATTGTACCGAGATGGCGAGAACGATAATTAATGATGGCATGGATATTCAGGGCGGCAAGGCAGTAATGAAAGGCCCCAAAAACATGTTGTCGGCGGCGTATGAATCAGTTCCCGTGGCTATTACCGTAGAGGGTGCCAATATAATGACCCGTAGCTTGATGATATTTGGTCAAGGCGCGATTCGATGTCATCCCTATGTTTTGCAGGAAATGCTGTTGGCAGATAGCGAAGGTAATGATGCGGTAAAGGAATTCGACGATTTACTCTTTGCACATATGGGCAATACCATCAATAACAGTGCCCATGCCCTGGTTGATGCATTGACTGGATCAATATTTAATTGTAGCAACGTAAGTACCACAACAAAAAAACATTACCAGCACGCGACACGTCTCAGTGCGGCGTTTTCCGTAGTTGCTGACGTGGCTATGTTGACCATGCAGGCGTCCCTGAAAAAACACGAAATGATTTCCGCACGTCTTGGTGACTTGTTAAGCACACTGTATCTGGTGAGTATGGTACTTAAGCAGTATGAGGACCAGGGTGCCCCCAGGGAGCTTAGACCCGTAATTGATTGGTCCTGTCATTATCTGTTTCACCAATACCAGAATGCCATGATTGAAGTGCTTAATAACCTGCCTAACAGGCTTGCGGCCTGGATGTTAAAACCTATAATATTTCCTTTGGGCAGACACTATGATATGCCAGCTGATAAACTTGAATTGAAGATAGCTAATCTTGTCACTCATAATACAGATGTGAGAACTGGCATGATTGCAGGAATATATCTGACCGCAGCCGAGAATAATCAGGTCGGATTATTGAATGAACTTATGTCTATGGCAGATGAACTTGAACCGCAGATTAAAAAAATGCGAGTGGCAGTCAAACAGGGGGTATTACCCGATGTCATGGGAATGGTACTGATAAACGTGGCGGATGAGAAAAAAGTAATCTCAACCAAGGAAGCGGAGCGGTTACGCGATTATGATAAGAGGATGATGGATATCATCAATGTGGATGACTTTGAATTTGCTGAGTTCAGCAGGACAAAAAATCAATAGGTCACAAGATTTATTATTATCATGACAAGTAAAAATGAATTGCAGGAAATGCTGGATTTTGCAATGTCCATTGCTACAACGTCTGGCGCTATTGCCAGGAAATATTTTCGTTCTTCATTGGATGTGCACAGTAAATCAGTGCACAAGTATGATCCTGTAACAGCGGCAGATCGCAATATTGAAATATATCTGCGAAAAAAAATACATCAACGATATCCAAAACACGGCATTATTGGTGAAGAGCATGGTGTTAAAAAAGGTACTCTATACACCTGGGTTATAGATCCTATAGATGGTACCCGCGGATTTATTTCGGGTTCCCCCATGTGGGGTACCCTGCTTGGTCTGATGGAAAATAAACGCCCTATACTTGGATTAATGCATCAACCATTTATTCGAGAAACATTTTATGCAAGCTCCGCAGGCGCATGGCGGAAAGAAGGAAAAAAAATAACAAGGCTACAATCACGAAATACTAACGAAATAGGTGATGCCATACTTTATTGCACGCATCCCGCAATGTTCTCAAGTAAAAAAGAAATCAAGGCGTTTAATAATGTGGAAAAGCAATGCCG
>JBNMOP010000018.1:0-37507 GCA_051275005.1 Gammaproteobacteria bacterium
TCTATTACAAAAAGGTGCTAATCCCAATGCAATAGATTCCAGAGGAAATACAGCCTTGCATCAAGCGGTTAAAAATAAGTTGGGAATTGATATCGTTAAGACACTATTAACCCATGGTGCCAACCCAAATGCCAGGATCATGGACCCAAAATCTGCTGGCAATAATAACAGTGGCGGTAGTTACGGTGGCGGGGCAACTGCCCCAACAGGTGTAAGTATTCAAGGTGCTACACCACTATTATTGGCAGCTGGGAGCAATCACCTGGATATGGTTAAGGCCTTGCTTGATGCGGGCGCTGATCCACTGATACCAACTGTGAGTAATGTCACAGCATTAATGATGGCAGCAGGTGCCGGCACGGGTCTGAATAGTTCTGATGCCGAGACAGCGCAGGAAATCGAGACAGTTGCGCTTTTAATCAGCCTGGGTTCTGATGTCAATGCAGCGGGGGAATTTGGCTGGACGCCTCTACATCTTGCTGCTTACCATGGTCGCAATACCGTCATTGATCACCTGATTAAAAGCGGTGCAAATCCAAATACTTTTGACGGATTTGGGCAGACGCCATTAAGTATTTCCTACGCCATTGTTACAGAAGGGATGGGGGATGCCTATGTCCAAACACCTAGATCATTAAGAACAGAAACTGCCAATCTGCTCCTGACCTCTGGAGCAAAACCGCTGGAGTTATCTGGTGTCAAACAAGTTTCCCAACGTGCTGCAAATATAGATTAACTGGCATAATGTAAATGAAATTCAAACGCGTCATACCAGTTGTATGTGTTGTTCTTATTGGATTTCTAAGCACGGCTTTTGCCCAAACATCATTTAACGAATCTCCCGATTTATCTGCACGAGAGATTCTGGATCGTTATTGTGTAAACTGTCATAACGAAACATTAAAAACAGCCAACTTAATACTTGATAACGTGGATGTTACAAATCCTGCTACCAATCCTGAATTATGGGAAAAGGTAGTTCGAAAATTACGCGTCCGCGCCATGCCTCCACCGGCCATGCCTAAGCCGGATGAAGCAGTTTATAACTCCCTGATAAGTTATCTTGAATCGGAACTGGATCAGGCCGCACTGGCCAATCCTCTCCCCGGCCGACTGGTGCCTTATCATCGTCTCAATCGAGCTGAATATACTAACGCCGTCCGTGATCTACTGGCTGTGGAATATGACGTTGAATCCATATTTCCGGATGATAACGCGGAACAAGGATTTGATAATGTCGGCAATGCATTGACCGTATCACCTGTGTTAATGGAGTCCTATTTGTTTGTATCTGAACAGATTAGCAAATTGGCACTGGGTAATACTGAAATTGGTGAAGATGGTGCTACTTATAAGGTACATGATGAGTATGTACAAGACGAGAGGATGAATGAAGAGCTGCCGTTCGGAACTCGTGGTGGTACAGCTGTGGAACACAATTTTTCCCAGGATGGTGAGTATGAGATTTACGTTAAACTAATTAGAAACTCTGATGGTTGGATCCGTGGCATGCTTGAACAAAGTCATCCCATGGAGATCAGGATCGATGGCGAATTGATCAAACGCTTTGAGGTAGGCGGTCAATCAAAGGGACTCACAGGTCCCATACACTCTCGAATTGGAGGCACGGATTACCGGTTTGAGGAAGAACAAATGCAATATGAATTTTACGGGGACGCAGATCTACACGCCCGTTTCCCCGCAAAAGCCGGCAACCACCTGATTCAGGTTTATTTCCTCCATAGAAATTATTCTAAAGAGGGTGTGCACGAATACTTTGCGCCACGCATAATGAATGCAGACATAAGAGACTTTAAAGCGGGGGAACCTGCCTTAAGTGAGTTCAGCATTGCCGGTCCATTGAATATTGCAGGACCTGGTGATACCGCGAGTCGGCGTAAAATTCTACTTTGCACACCAGAGAATAGCGCTGCTGAAATTCCCTGTGCAAGAAAGATCCTCGGCTCTCTGGCTCGTAGCGCCTATCGACGACCTGTTACCGTTGAGGACATTGATCCTCTACTAGGTCTATACAATGCCGGACGTGAAGAAGGTGACTTTATGGAAGGATTAACCCGTGCCATACAGGGGATATTGGTTAGCCCGGGATTTCTATTTCGCATGGAACGAGACCCGGCTGATATACCCGCTGACAAGCTCTACCCTGTCTCTGATATAGATTTAGCATCGCGCTTATCTTTTTTCTTGTGGAGCAGTATCCCTGATGAGGAATTACTGGGTTTAGCAGAACAAGGGAAACTACGAGACCCTGGCGTTATGGAAAGCCAGGTTAACAGAATGCTGTCTGATTCTCGTTCTAAATCCCTGGCGACAAACTTTGCCGAACAATGGTTATACCTCCGGAACCTGCGTTCCCATCGGCCAGATAATCGCCTGTTTCCAGATTTTAACCAGGAATTACGCGTTGCTCTGCAAAACGAGACAACACTGTTACTAGAAAACATGATGCGTACGGATCGACCGGCAATGGAAATGCTGGACGCAGATTACACTTATTTGAATCAACGACTGGCAGACCATTATGGTATTGAGAATGTGTATGGTAGTCATTTTCGTAAGGTGAGTTTGAAGGACGAGAACCGCAGGGGAATACTCGCCCATGGCAGCATACTGACATTAACTTCCAGACCCAATCGAACCTCACCGGTTTTACGTGGCAAATGGGTATTGGATAATCTTTTAGGATCGCCACCACCACCTCCTCCACCTAATGTCCCTGCCCTGGATGAAAAGCCAAATTCAAACAAACCCTTGAGCTTAAGAGAACGTATGGAACAACATAGGGATAATCCGGTCTGTGCGTCCTGTCATGCACAAATGGATCCCTTCGGTTTTGCTCTGGATAACTTCGATGCCGTGGGTAGCTGGCGAACAGATGACAATGGGGCATTAATTAACGCCAAAGTATCGCTCCAGGATGGCACTGAATTTGAAGGTCCAGATGGCGTCCGAGACATATTATTCGACAGGAAACCCCTGTTTATACACAATCTGACTGAAAAACTATTCGTGTATTCCCTGGGACGAGGAGCTACCCCCCAGGATCAACCCACAATTCGTAAAATCCAGCGTGAAGCCGCCTCTGGTAATTACCGCTGGTCATCAATTATACTAGGTATTGTTAACAGTACCCCTTTCCAAATGAGGAGGTCTAAAGCGCCATGATTATTCTGAAAAAAGCCATGCCCCGGCGAACTTTTTTACGTGGTGCTGGAGTTTCTTTAGCCTTGCCACTACTGGACGCCATGATACCGGCCCTGGCAACCTCATCTAGTGCTGAGACCACAAGACCCCTTAGAGTTCAATTTTTCTATGGTCCTAATGGGAAGATAATGGAGCGATGGACACCCAGGACACTGGGGGAAAATTTTGAGATGACCCCCAGCCTTGAACCACTGGCTGCGTTTCGTGACAAGATGACTCTGGTAGGCGGATTAAATATTACGGCAGCAGACACCCGTCCAGGAGAAAGTGGATCAGGTCATGCACGAACGAGTGCTTCGTACCTGACCGGTATACACCCCAGCCCCAATGGCACACTAGGTCCATCCATAGACCAGATTTTTGCTAAAGAATACAGTAAATATACCCAACTCGGATCTCTTGAAATTGGGATGGAATCTCCAGAGATTGATGGTAAGGCCGACGGTGATTACAGTGAATACTATACCAAGACTGTTAGCTGGCGTACCGGAGTACAACCCTTACCCATAGAAAATAATCCACGTAAGGTTTTTGATCGTCTATTTGGTGGTTCTGCCAGTACTGATCGCAGTGTAAGACTAAGCAATATTCAAACCAAACGCAGTATCCTGGACTTTATTCAGGACGAGTCTAATCGCTTTACCAAAGGCCTGGGTAGTGGTGACAAGGTCAAGGTAAGTGAGTATCTTGACTCTGTCCGCGATGTTGAAAGACGAATTCAATTGGCTGAGTCACAAATTGACAGGGACATTCCAGAACTGGAACGACCTGTGGGTATTCCCTCCACCTATTCTGAACAGGCAAAATTTCTGCTTGATTTGCAGGTGCTCGCCTTACAAACAGATTTAACCAGGGTGATAACCTTTATGTACGGTCTTGAATCTGGCGAAGGGGATTATCGCGAACTTGGTATAACCGAAGGTCATCATGCATTGTCTCATCATAACCATCTCGCCTCGGCAGTTGAGGGATGCAAACAGATTGATGTATTTCATAGTGAGCTGTTTGCGTACTATCTTGAGAAATTACAAAATACCGTCGATGGCGAGGGTTCACTGCTGGATCATTCTTTGATCGTCAATGGCTCTGGACTTAACGATGGTAATCTCCATACTCATAATGATATTCCTGTGCTGATTGTTGGTGGCGGAAATCGATTAAAAGCTGGAATACATATCAGAAAAGAGGCCCAGCCTTTATCAAACCTGTGGATGACCATGCTAGATGTCGCGAATGTACCCAGTCTTGGATTTGGGGAACAAGAGGACAGTGATGCCACAGGGACATTTGATGATCTAAAGGTTTAACTTTTGTTATTAATGGATTACCAGTGTAATCAAGGAAGTTTGGTTTACAAAAAGGATTCAACAAAGGTTATGGCATGGTGGTGTTCGCTGGTATTGTTACTGAGTATCGCTGGCCACAGTTATGCAGATAACTATCAAAACCCGGCCTATGCTGCCAAAGCGCAAGACTGGATAGCAATGCAAACTCTCATACGGCAGGGCGCATCCCTAAACTCAGCCCTGGCAGACAAATCCACCGCGCTCTCCTGGGCAGTTCATTGGAATGAGATACAAACAATAGAGTCTCTACTCCAATTGGGTGCTGATCCCAATCTGGCAAATGACTTTGGTATCACCTCATTGTATTTAGCCTGCGAGAATCGAAGTTTTCCTGTAATCGATTCATTGTTGCAAGCAGGTGCAAATCCCAACGCGGCGACCTGGGCCGGTGAAACCGTACTTATGACCTGTGCGCGCACTGGCAATGACGACGGCGTAAACGCACTGATAACTTACGGTGCAGATATTAATACCAGGGAACCTGAACGTGGGCAAACAGCACTGATGTGGGCAGCAGCTGAAAAACACTCTGCCGTGGTTGAATCTCTAATAGAAATTGGCGCTGATATAACAGTAAGGTCTCGCAAGGTGACACTGCCACCGCAGATACTCTCACCAACATATAGTGAGTATTCCTTTTTCCCAAAGTCCAAGGGTGACTTCAGCTCTTTGATGTTTGCGGCACAATCAGGTGACTTGAGATCAGTCCAGGCATTACTAACTGGCGGTGCCGATGTCAATGAATCAACACCCGAATACGGAAGTGCCCTGGTACTGGCCGCTGTCAATGGCCATTATGAAGTCGCACTTTATCTTTTAGAAATGGGTGCAGATCCTAATATGACAGACGGTTATGGGATAGCCCCCATACACTGGGCAATACAAGAAGGAATTTCCTTTCTCTATGGCCAACCTCACAGAACGGACAGATTCTGGCTCATGCCAAATTCGAAACGGCTGGTTCAGGCATTGTTGGGCAAGGGTGTCGATCCCAATATGCGCATGGAAAGGGACATTCCGCCTTATGATTTTCATCGATATGCCCGCACCACGAATAACGATATACCGCAGGTCAGGTTGGGTGGCGCCACGCCCATCCTTCTCGCCGCTGCCAGTGGTGATATCGAAATATACAATATGTTACTTGATGCGAAGGCTGACCCACTTCTTGCAGCCTACGATACCAAAAAATATATAGCCAGTTCAGGGCCGGGCTTAACTCCGCTTATGGTCGCAGCTGGTGTGGGACGCGAGCGTAAACGCACACCTGATAGAAGTGAAAATTATTTTAAAATTGTGAAACACTTAATAGAGTTGGGTGCTGATGTAAATCAAGTCGGACCAGGAGGACGCATCGCCCTTCATGGTGCCATTTACATGCAAGATAAAAATATCATTCGATACCTTGCAGAACACGGTGCTAATGTGGACGCAAAGGATTGGTATGATCAATCGCCAATATCCATGGTCTCAGGCGATCCCGGCGGATTTTCACAGCGCAGAGGACCTGGAAATACTGCAGACAATAGTATGCGCGAGGAATTCCCAATTCTAGAGGATGTTATTGAGTTATTGTATGAGTTTGGCGCCTCTCCCTACGATGGCCCCGTAGCGGATCTATCCGGCCATTAACTAACTACTTTAGCGCTATTCGTTCACTCTTTGCCACTAATACTAACCTTTAAATCCTGTATTACCCCATCTTCGATTTTGTATATCCAACCATGTATCGAGAGGTCATGATCTCGATTCCATGCATCACATACCGGCGAGGTCTGAGACAGATTTTTTACCTGGGCAATAACATTTAATTCGCATAAACGATTAACTCTCTCCTTTTCATTATCGAGCGTATCAATCTGCTCCTGACAATTTTTGTGAACTGCTTTTATATGCTTGAGCCAGTCAGTTAATATTCCCGGACACTCGCCATTTAAGGCCGCCTGTACCCCACCGCAACCATAGTGGCCGCAAACAATAATATGTTTAACCTTTAACATCTCCACAGCAAACTGGATGACTGATAAACAGTTTATATCATCAACGACAACTAAATTAGCTATATTTCTATGCACAAAAACCTGCCCCGGAGGGACATCAATAATCTGATTCGCAGGAACACGACTATCAGAACAGCCTATCCAAAGAATCTCAGGGGATTGCTGCTTCGCCAGGTGGGTAAAAAAATCCGGATCTGCAGCCTTGATTTTATCTGCCCAATTTTTATTTTGATCTAATAGTGTTTTCAGGACTCGCATAGTTAGATTTTAATCTTTATTATATTTTTGAATTGATTACGCAAACGAACACAATAGTATCGTGAGGAACGTAAAAATGAAATCTTCAATTAGAATAAATTTTTTTTTAGGAAACTGCATTGACATTATATTTTATCGACATCCAATACTTATAATTTCTGCCTTATTAATTATTATATCGTCTGGTTGCGCGACATCCTATAAAACTTACTCTAACCAGATTATTAATCTCCCTTCAGATAAACAGCTCACTATCCGCACCACACCAACCCTGGCATTGTCACCCGATGGAAAATTTATTATTTACCCAGCCGATACTATTAACAGCGATACACGATCGCTTTATTTGCAACCGGTTAACGGACAAAGCGGGAGATTCCTCGAAGGGTCTACAGGGGGAGAAACACCCTTTTTCTCACCCGATGGCAAGTGGATAGGTTTTATTGCAAACGGAAAACTTAAAAAGATTTCTATCGAGGGTGGTAATGCTCAAATTATTACTGATGTAAGAACACCAGCGGGCGGGGCATGGGGGATTAATGACACTATAGTCTTTGCCGACGGACCTGTGTGGCAAGTGTCAGCGGCAGGTGGCACTCCACGACAAATTACCCAGTTAAATCCTGGAGAACAGCACAGTTGGCCCAACCTGCTGCCCAACGGAAAGTTAGTATTTAATCTTTTACTCGCTGAGAGAAATATTCCCATGGTAATCATGCAACAGCCGGGTTCAGACATTCGTACTACCCTGCTGGAGGAAGGTAATTATCCAAGGTATACAAACTCTGGTCATTTATTTTATAACGTCAACGGCACCTTGAAGGCCGTGCCTTTTGATATAAATAGAAACCGGATATCCGGTACACCATTAACGGTTGTTGATGGCGCACTGTTATCGGTAAGTTCCGGCGCTGCCCAATACAGTGTTTCTCAATCCGGGGCCCTGGTATATGTCCCAGGAAGGATATTTGGTCAATCTCGTCGAGTAGTTTTATTGGATCGACAGGGAAATGAGCGCGATGCCGGACTACCATTAAGACGTTATAGCTATGTCACCTTCTCCGCTGACGGAAAGTTAATGGCCATCGAGGCAGATAAACAGATATTAATTGAGGATAGGCAGAACCAAACCACACTGGGTGTGATTGAAAATGCCACATTTCCTGCCTGGGGACCTGGGAGAACTATCACTTTCTCATCCATAAGGAATGGTGTCCCTGGTCTGTATCGTGTTGCGATTAATAATCTTAATGATGTAGAGACACTTATTACTGGAGATTATCAACTGGATCACTCTTACGACTGGTCATCCGACGGGCGTCAGTTTGTCTATACAGAAATAAGGCCTGATACAGGAATGGATATCTGGTTACGTAAGGAAAATTCCTCACCTGAGCCTCTCCTCAATTCATCAATCCATGAGTGCTGCGGGGTGTTTTCCCCTGATGGGCAATTGATGGCCTATATTGCTGGCGAATCAGGACAACCCGAGGTCTATCTTATGTCCATATCGTCGCCGGAATTTAACATTAAACTCACTGATAAGGGTGGGCGTGAACCGGTATGGTCTCACAATGGCAAAGAGCTATTCTATTGGCAGGACAGACAATTGATGGTGGTGGAAATAACCTCTGATCCCGATGTTCGATTTAGCGCTCCAAAACCATTATTTCAGGGGATTTTTGTCAGTTCCACCAGTACCTGGCGAACCCGGTATGATATCTCACCAAAAGATGGTGAATTTATCATTATCCGGCGGGGAGCTGAGGAAATGGGTATTACAGAACTGAATTTTATACCCAACTGGATAGATCGACTGGGGCTGTAACTAAGGCTTTTCAGCCTAATCATCAAAGGGTAAGATGGGAACAATAATTATAATAATCCAGTCACGGTATTAAGGAGCCATAAATGAAATGTCTTAAACAAATAGCACAACTTACCTTCGTCTTTACACTTATTGTTAGCCAAAATCTATTTGCCCAGTTGACGCTGGACAGGCTGGATTCAAACAATCGTGCGGACAATGCAGGCCAGACTCAAAGGGATCCTATTAATCTTATCGATAATGTCTGGTGGGTGGGACATTCAGAGGTAGGTTCTTTTCTGATCACTACACCCGAAGGACATATCCTCATGGACCCCACTTCACCGGAACAGGTACATTGGGTGGTTGAAGCCGTGGTAAAAGCAGGTTTTCATCTGGGTGATATTAAATACATTATTAATTCACATCCCCATGAAGAGCATGTTGGCGGCCTGGCCGCCTTACGCAGGCTACTGCCAGAAGCAAAAATTATTACCTCGGTAGAAACTGCCAAGATCCTCGCCTCGGGTGGCAAGAGTGATTTCAGAAATATTATCTATCCTGAAGGTGCCCGTTTTTTTGAACCCGTAACGGTTGATGGCACCATTGGCCACCTGGAAGAACTTACCCTGGGTGGCACCACTCTGGTAGCCCACTTAACGCCCGGCCATACCCCAGGAACAACCTCCTGGTCCATGAAAGTCACGGACAAAGGTAAAGATTATAACGCCGTGTATATGGGCGGTATGTCCGCATCCGGTGTGGACAGAGGGCCTTTGCTTAAAAATGAGCTTTATCCAGAGATCAATGATGATTTTGCAAACTCCTTTGCGCACTTAAAATCATTAACCTGTGATGTTTATCTCTATGGCCGTGCCTCATCTATCGAGCTTGATAAAAAACTTGCCCTTCTAGGAAAACAAGCCATGAATCCATTTGTTGATCCCGAAGGCTGCGCCTGGTACATCGAATATTACGAGAAGCGCTACCTGAAGCAACTGGTAGAAGAAAAAGCCGCAATGTAAATGAGATAAAAAAGGGATATCACATCGCGGTAAACTAACAATACGGGGGAAGAGATCATGATTAAGCCATTTGGAAGACGACTTGGTGTCCTATTACTCTCTTTGCCAACATTGGTTTGGGGGCATGCGACCTTGCTCCAGTCCCCTGCCACCGATGACCCCAATCCCGCTGCATTCAACTCCCCACTTCCACGGGTAGAAAATGTGCGCATGAAGGATATCCTTCCCTGTGGAGGATTACGCGGAGAAGCGCCAGCCAGCGTCAAAGGGGAACCCACTGGAAAATATAATAAAGGTGAAACCATTCGCGTCCACTGGAAAGAAACCACGGACCATTCTGGCGTATGGCGCATCGATATCTCACCTGACAATGAAAAGAACTGGCATACCCTGCTACTTATGAAAGACGGGGTGGATGAGGTGGAAGGGGTAAATGATTTAAGCGAAGAGGAACCCCGGTTTTCCTGGGCGGATGTAACCCTGCCCGCGGGTCTGGTCTGTGAAAATTGCACCTTCCGCCTGACCCAGTCCATGGGGCCGATTGATGATGAGAACGACTATTACTCCTGCGCTGATATCACTATTCAGTAACATGTCTATCCAGAGCCAAGCTCTGGATATCTAATCAGTTGAAAAATTCACGCTAGAGGTGACTTAGTCTTCCCAAAGTTTAGCCCTCAATTTTCAGTGCACCTAAAATTTCCGTTGTCACGACTACCAAATATCAAAGTTTAAGGAGATAGATATGAACAACATCAAAGTGACTCTACAACCCTCAAGACTGGCGTTACTAATCTGGGGGCTTACCCTATTTCTTAGCAGCAACCTCTCCGCCCAATTAACCCCTGACCGCATCGATGCCTCCAATGAGGTCGACAATGTCAATGTCCAACGGGATCCTGTTAAGCTTATAGATAATGTCTAGTGGGTCGGCCATTCCCAAGTAGGGGCCTTTCTGATCACCACAGCCGATGGCCACGTCCTGGTAGATACCACACACCCCGACGATGTGCACTGGGTCGTGGAAAATATCATCAAAGCTGGCTTCAAGCTGGCTGATATAAAATACATTATCAATACACACCCACATGGTGAACATATCGGCGGGCTGGCTGCGATAAGCAGATTAATTCCCGAAGCAAAGATTATCACCTCAGAAGCAACCGCCTATGACCTGGCCACGGGTGGCATTCACGATTACCGTTATGTATATGGCACAGATGATGCGATATTAGTGGAACAATTTGAGCCGGTAACGGTAGATGGGCATATTGCAGATGGAGGAAAACTCACTTTAGGAAACGTAACATTAACAGCACATTTAACACCTGGACATATGAAGGGCGTCACCACCTGGAGTTTTCCGGTCAGGGACAAAGGCAAGGAATATAACGCTGTAATTATGGGCGGCATGCCCGCACCGGGGCCGGATGACGGACCACTTATTGGAAATGAAATGTATACTGAAGTTGCAGAGGATTTTCAAAAGTCATTTGATAATCTCAAAGGCCTAAAATGCGATGTGTATTTATATGTCAGGGCCCCGACCATTGAACTGAATGAGAAACTAGCCCGACTGAAAGACGGTGGCAACCGGGTCAATCCCTTTGTCGACCCCGAAGGATGCCAGCAGTTTGTCAGTTTTTACGAGGCCCGTTTCCTGAAAAGGCTGGAAGAGGAAAAGGCCGAGAAGGGAATGTAGATAAAAAAATAGTTTATCTGATGCTCTATTAATTTTGTAAGATTTATTTTTTTGGCTGTAAAAAAAACCGCCTCCGTGATGTATTCACAGAGGCGGTTATTTATTACTTCTATGTACGAGGATTAATCTAGAAACGATATCCTAACTGGATGCCATATGTGGTGAAGTCACCTGCCCCGGCCTCATCACTCTGCATTCCACTTGGATCCACATCAAACTCAGGATGGTATGTGATGCGTGTATCCAGTGCGTTACGCACCCAGAAGTTTACCTGCCAGGAGTCATCGATAGATGCTACACCCAAGTTCGCGTTCAGGTTTACATGATTATCCCAGGAAATAATCTCTTCGTACCCCAAGGTGTCCTCGGTATAACCATCAGAGAAGGTGGTCCTCATATTGAACTGGTATTTTAAGGATTCAAACATGGGGATAGGTCGTTCATAGTCCAGACCAAAAATAACCTTCCAGTCCGGGGTTCGAGGCGCCCTGGAACCGGAACGATCGATTAGATTTTCTAGGACATCAGTGCCAGTAATTGTAATCGATTCCGCTTCAGTCCAACAATCTCCTGTAGCAGCATTGATTACCTCGGTATCGGTACAGCCACCAACAAAGTCCAGCATGGTGCCTTTCTGATAAACGCCAGCCATATTCAGGATTAAGTTATCGTTCACCAACCAGGTGGCATCAAAATCCACCCCCCGGGTACGCTGCTTACCGGCGTTAATCTGCCCACGTCCAGATGATTCACCCCCTGCCAGGATATCTGCAAGAGAGGGAATTTCTGTCTCTACCTGCAGGTCTTTTATTTCCTGGTTGAACAGGGTAATACCATATCGAACCGTCCCATCAAAAGCGTTACCCCGAGCACCAATCTCATAGTTGAGGGCATGCTCAGCCAGGAAGGAGAATTCATCCTGGCCTAAAGAAGTACCGATACCGCCCTGGGGCATACCACGATCGGAGGTATCGAAACCACCGGCCTTGAATGCCTTCACCCATTTGGCATAGAAAGAAACATCATCATTTGGGCGGTATCGCAGGACTACCTGCGGGTCAAAGCTGTCCTCGCTGTAGGTATCCAGGAAAGGGCCAGGTCGACTGGTGAAGCCTTTTAATATCACGTAGTCAACGGGTCTTTTGGTGTCCCAGGCATCGGGCACATAACGATTATCATATGCCGTGGTGTAAAAGCCGTCACCATAGGTCCCGCAGGGACTCTGATTGGATCGTGTTGTCTCTCCACTGGGTGCGGCCCTTAATTGGGTATTTGCCCGAACATTATCTGCCGCGACACCGCAGTCAATAATGTAATGATTTCTAGCAACGTCTGTACCTAGTGGATCAGAGCCTGACTGATTTCTTGGTGTTTCGCCACCTCGATTGAAACGAACAGTACCTATTTGATCACTGCTTGCCCGGTGACGGGTCGTTGACATCTCACCTACTATAGGATTCAGATCACCATTGGCTGGATCATCTGGGTCGATATCAAAAATATAGGCACCCTGTCGTGAGGTGATAGAACCAGTTTTTGTCACGTCAGTATAACGACCACCTATATCCAGGGAGGCCTTGTCATCAAAAAAGTTAAAGGTGAAATTAGCGAAGGCACTGCCCCATTCTGGATCCTGCCAGGGACTAAATAAACGTATGGATTCACGCAAATTTGAGCGAAACGTCACTACTGGATTCAAATCCAGGGACTCGGTTTGATAGTAGACACCTGCTTCCCATTCAATCTGTCCTCCTGAGGGAGACCTGACCCGAATCTCCTGGCTCCACATATCAAATTGTTCAACACGGGATGACGAGTCGGTGACATAAGGATCGATCTCATTATCTTCATAAGTTTCTCTATGGTAATCAATCATGCCACTATTTGATTCGATGGAAACGCCATTTTCAAACTCATAGGTCATGTTAATAAGAAAATTCCACGCCTTTAAAGGCTCCCTGGCCTCAAGACTAGTGGATGGGGCACCTGCATCAGACAAAAATTGCCTTGCAAGGCTGGAAATATCGATAATACCGTTTCTACCATCGGCACCATTTATTCCCTGTACGGGACGCTCGCGAAACTCCTGGCCTTCTTTAAATCCTGTTCGGTTAAATCCATCGGTACATGAAGGAAATTGTCTCTGATTAGCATGGGTTGCATCCCAGGCAGGAACCTCCCCTCTAAATAAAATAGCGGTCTCGTCATATTTAACATCACCCACGCCTGAACTAATACAGGAGGCATTGGGGTCACCTTCTGATCTCCTGTTCATATGGTCTACTTTGAACAATGCCTGAAAATTCTCAGTGGGGGTCCACTGCGTGGTTATACGACCAACGAATTCACGCTTATATGGAAAGGCCTCTCCGGTGAAGATATCAATCAGGTTACCCTTGGTTCTATCCCATTGACCCGCAACGCGGATTCCCCAGGTATCACTAATTGGTCCGCCAACACCACCTTCCACACTCAGACGACCAAAGTTACCCGCCTCGCCAGTGATATCACCCTCCCATTCAGCCGTTGGTTTTTTGGTTGTGATGCTAAACGCACCGGCGACGGCATTTTGACCGAAGGAAATCGGTTGTGGTCCGTTGAGAACCTCTATGCGTTCCACATCCAGAAAGGCAATATCAATCATGGAGCCACGTCCAAAAGTAACACCATCTACAAACATTGGCGCAGACTGTTCTACACTCAGGTTTGCTACATCATTCCCCATACCGCGAATGGTGATAGAGGTATCATGCAGGTTGGACTCGATCTCCACTGATGGCACAAAACTCTCGATATCTTCCATCTCCCGAAAGCCCTGTTTCATAATCTCTGCAGAGGAGACAGTGGAAATGGAAATTGGAACCTCTTGCAGGTTCTGCACTCGGCGCTGGGCGGTAACGATAATCTCTTCCAACTGCTGTTGTGCAAAGACTGTCGGTGATGATGTCAGAAGCAATGCCGCTGAAAATGAAAATAAACCCGACTTGAGTATAGTGTGGATCGAAGCAACTGATTTCATATGACTCCCCCTAAACGCTTTCAATTTAAAAAATTTTATGAATTATTGATATACACTTTTACTTACAATATTTAGATTATTCCCCCTAAATATATTGATTTTTTACTGGTTCACATATTAGTTTGTTGTAAATATATGTCAATAAAAAAACCTCTTAAATTTGTATCAAAAAAATACAAGTTTAAGAGGTTTCTTCTTTATAAATTTAATATTTTCGCCAGATTAAAAAGATTAACTCTTTTTTAAGTACCAACGTCTACGCAGGTCTTCCTGTATTACTATGAATACTATTATTTCTAATCAGATGCCTTTAGTTTTTAGCGATTACCTAACCGACCTGTTTCGCTCACGTTGTATGTCTTTCCAACGAGATAACCAAAAGGTTTTTTATCCAGCTTTTCCTGTAAGCCGGCAATTTTAATCACTGATTCAACCTGATCCCTTTGAAAGTCATCGAATTCCAGTCCGCCCCGACCCAACACACATTGTCCTACCGGGTCGGAAGGCTTTATGTCACCCGCCCCCAACTCTAGTAACACGTTTGCGGTGGTTACATGAGGCACGGTACGCCTTATCAGTCCCTTCTGATTTCTACCTACTGCCAGACTGAGTGGCGTCAATCCGCAGCCATTTTGTGCTTCTATTTCAGCACCATTTTCTACCAGGAAGCTCACTATTTTATCTGCCCCGAGAAATGCGGCGGCGTGTAATGCGCTCCAGCCCACATCATTCCTTTCGTTTACATCCGCGCCAAAGTCTATCAAGCGCTGCACAACATTTAGCGCTTTGATTTCCTCATCGGGTGAATAATCGTTGTTTCGGCCCATGCCGGAGGCAACCATTAATGAGGTTGCATTGCCCTGAAATTGATTATCATCAGAAAAGTTTTTCGTCTGTTTGGAAAAAATATCGGGATTTGCCTCCGTCTTCACCAGGGCGTCCACCTCGGTCTCCAGCAGCATATTCATTGCATCCATATCCAATGCAGCCACCGCCAGCATAAATGGCGTGGTCCCGGTCAGATTAAAATACGACAATCTTTCCATGCGCAGTCGCGGTGGTGGGTATTTCATGGCCACATCCGGGTCAGCACCGGCCACCAATAAGGCTTTGGCCAGGGTATGCATATTTTTTCCGTACAACGGGGAATTCGGATTCCCTTTCGGCTCGACGATGTACAAACCAAACTTGGGGTCATCCAGCAAATTAAGTTCATCGGGAGTCAAACTTGTATACGTTTTGCAGCGGGAGTCTGATGCATAACCACATACCTGTTTATCGAAATTAGTACGCATCGTGTGTAATACCTTTAGCCCATCGCGCATGGAATAGTGCAAAGGCGTCATGCCGTTGGCATCCGTCAAGTTTGGATCAGCCCCTTGCTGCGTGAGAAAAAGTGCAAGGTCTTCGTAGCCTCCGGCCGCAGCTATTATCAGGGCAGTACCATCTTCAACAGCTACTGCATTCATATTCGCTTTGTTCTCTACCAGTAGTTTAACCGTTGCCATATCATTCGCTCGGGCTGCAAACATGAGAGAAGTATAACCACCTTGTGGTGTGCCGAGAACGTTTGCCTTGTAGCCTTCCAGGACGACAGGATCGAAATCCTCATCTAACATTATTGTACTGGCGTTAACATCAGCACCTTCTTCTATTAACACTCGTGCGGTGTCAGGATTGTTAAAGGCAATTGCCCACATCAATGCAGACTGATTGCGTCGGGGTTCCTGAATATTAATATCCGCGCCATGGGTCAACAGTGCATTCACTACCTCGTTAACACCGGTTTTAGCAGCAGTCATCAGAGGTGATTCGCCACTCCATAAGGTAGCGTTGGGATTGGCCCCACCTTCCAAAAGTGCGTCAACCATGACGGCATTTCGGTTTTTAACTGCTAGAAATAAAGGCGTGATACCGTAATCGTTGGCAACATTTGGTTTCGCCCCGGTGCGAAGTAATAACTCGGTAATTTCCTGATTATCCCAGTACACAGACCAGGCCAGCGCTGTGGCACCATCGCCCTGGGCAGTATTGACATCGACGTCCTTTTTCATCAATGCGATGCGTACCGTTTCCCAGTCCTGTTGTTTACTCGCTTTCAATAATTGCTGATCACTTGTCATTGTGTCTGCATGACTCACTACTGAAAACAACAACAGCATGAGCCCAGCGAGAATCCGTTTCGTCAGAAAATTTACAGCCATTCCAGATACCCCCACATTAATAGTTAAGAAGTAGCGCTGAGATCGAGCCTACCCGTGGACTCTCCAAATCGGGTGCCCATTTTCTCCAGAGGTATACCGTATATATCCAGCATCGACAGATGGAGGTTAGTCAGTGGTGTACCCATGGTGTACTCAATATTGCGCCCGCTCTTTAAATTACCACCACCACCGCCTATCAAGGCTATGGGTACGTTGTACTGATTGTGGACATCACCTTCACCCATACCAGCACCGTAAACTATCATGCTGTTATCTAGTAACGAGGACCCATCGGCATCCTTCGCCTCCTCCATTTTGGTAAGGAAGTTTCCAAACAACTTGGCATGGTACACATCGATCTCGGATGCCTGACGCTTACGGGTTGGATCACCACGATGGTGGGTCAATGGATGGTAGGGATCAGTATGGCCAAGATGGGTATACACCATTTCGCTGTATTCACGTGCAACCATGAAGGAAAATACCCGCGTGGTATCCGTCTGGAAGGCCAGGAATAATAAATCGTACATCAACCCAATATGTTCTTCGTGTACAGGAATCCCCACTGGACGTTGCATCTCTGGTAATTCAATATCGGATTTTTGTTCCGCCATCTGTACCCGTTGTTCCACACCACGCAGGGCATCAGTAAACTCGTCCAGCTTGTGATTATCTGCCATACCTAGATTACGCTTAACCCTGGAGGTATCTTCTCGGACAAAGTCGAGTATGCTTTTCTGTCTTCCGATACGACTTTTCCGTGCTACGGGATCCGTACCACCATCTCCAAACAGACGCTCGAAGATCTCGCGAGGCCGATGTTCCATGGGTATAGGCGTGGTGGGACTGGACCAGGAAATAGTGTTGGTGTATGCCGAGTTATAACCCGCATTAGACTGGCCTGCTAATTCTGCCGCGTTCTCGATACATACCTGCAATGACGCCAAGGGGGTTTCTTTTCCGGTCTTCTGTGCGATGTATTGGTCCACGGAGATACCAAGATGAAGCTCGCTTAAGGATTTTTTGGGTTCAATACCGGTAAGGAACATGGAGCTACCACCCACATGTCCATCTACACTTTCTGATTCCCCATTGTTCATGTTGCTTAATACCAGAATCTTGTCGCGTACGTTTTCCCAATTTTTCATGACCTCAGTCATTTCAAAATTCTTACCCCGGGTCGCAGGTCGCCAGGTTTCCCTGATGATGCCGTTCGGAGAATAGATATAGCCGGTCCGTAGAGGTATTTTACTTTCAGTGGGTGCCGCCAGCGCCGGGATCATCGCGCTAACCATCGGCAGGGAGATGGCTGCCCCCATACCACGTAAGAATGTACGACGAGGAAGTGTTTTCTTAAATATCATCATGATCCTACTCTCCTGTTAAAAGGTATGCTGTTTATTATTCCAAAGACTATAGATGAAAAACGGTATTCGTTATCGGCTGATTTATTCACAATATCGCGGACGGTTGGCATATCGTAATATTCTACCGGCCTACCCAATGCGTAGGTAAGCAATTTTTGTGTGAATGCGCTGACTATCACTTCTGGATTACTTAACAATGCCTTCTGTAGCTCTGCCGGCCCTTCAAAAGCAACACCACTGGGTAGCTTCCCAGCAGCATTAATGGGTTTACCCTCATCCTCGGTACGCCACTTGCCGATTGCGTTATAGTTCTCAAGACCAAAGCCTATGGGGTCCATCTGGTTATGACAAACCATGCAGACGGGATTTGCCGGATGTATTTCCATACGTTCGCGTAAGGTCAGGGTTTGCCCGGGTTCAGCTTGTATATTTTCAATGGCGGGAACCGCTGCCGGTGGCGGTGGCGGTGGTGAGGCCAGGATATTTTCCAGCACCCACTTGCCTCGCAACACAGTGGAATTTCTATTCGGATAGGTAGTAATCGCCATGATACTTGCCCTGGCTAATAGACCTCGTTGGTTTTCATCTTCCAGTGTTACCTTTCGAAATCGATTGCCATAAATTTCCTTGATATCATAGTGTCGGGCCAGGCGCTCGTTTAGATAGGTATAATCTGCCTTAAACAAATCCAGTATTGGACGGTCCTCATAAAATATACTTCCCAGAAAAAGTTTTATTTCCGTATGTAAGTCATTCCGTAGGCTCTCATCAAAGTCTGGAAATATATCCTGATTCTTACTCAACCGAGGGAGGTTGCGTAGCAAGAGCCACTGGTCGGCAAAATCATCTACCAGGGTGTTGGAACGTTCATCCTTAAGCATCCGTTTTACCTGTTGTTCCAGTACCAATGGCTCACTGAGCCTGCCTTGTTCGGCAATGGTCAATAATTCATCATCGGGTATACTGCTCCAAAGGAAAAACGATAGACGGGACGCCAGGTCCAGATCGCTGATGGTATAAACCTCATCCTTTGAAATATCGGCAGGGTCACGTTCGATGCGAAATAAAAACTCGGTACTTACCAACAGGCCTTCAATGGCCATCTGGATACCGGCCTCAAACGTTCCGAATTCATTAACACCTTGCTGATAAAGATTAAGCAAAAGACCTATGTCCGATTCTACTACCGGACGACGATGTGCAAGTCGTGCGATGTTGGTTAGTATTTTGCTGGCACAAGGCCCTTCTTCTGCCTTATTTGCGGGGGTGCATATGAATATCTTGTCTCGACTGACAGTTTTTCCAGAACCCTTAATGTTTAATGGTCCAGTGACCATGACACTGGTTACCCAGGGATCACGCCAGGCGCGTTCATGGTCTCTGCCTATCCTTGCCTTATTCCAATTTTCAAAGGTCTGGGGTGGGATATGACCTTCCCAGGCAAATGTTTCATCCAGAAAGGCAACCTGGATCGTTTTCGTACCCGCCTGCACAGGAAAGCGTAGTTCAAGTTTTTCATCCGCTGTCCGTTCGTACTCTGCCTGGTCAAAATTCGGTGGTACCTTGTCCGCTCCACCGTTGGCATATCCCAGCCCTACATTCTCACCACCAAAAGTTAATAGTTTGACCCGCGAACCATCGACACGAACATCCAGCCTATGAGGCTGATTTATACCAACAATTAATCCGGAGCCTGAGGTTTTTAGTAAACGGACATTCAGTATGTATTCACCATCTACTGGAAAGTTATGGCGTACTGCAAGGCCTCCCCGCGTGCCAAATGGCAGGTCTTCATTCATACGATCGTTCTGCAGGAGTTTTGGATTGATCGCATACTCCAGGGAATCCGTATGAATTGTAGGGTCACCAACGGCCAGGCGACTGATCTTGCGAGACGCCGCCATGTAACTCTCCATCAATACATCAGATACGGAGAGAAGATCACCCAGATTATCAAATCCACCTGAATTATCAGCGGGAAGCATATCCGCCCCATCGATTTCAACGCCCAGCAAGGCGCGTATGGCATTGGTGTATTCAGTACGGTTAAGTCTATGCGCGGCAACCATCTTTCCAGGGTTAGGGCTGGCTTCGGCAACTTGGTCCAGCTCATTACCCAGATAGTCAACAAACGAATTGTAGAATGCATCATCCGGACGCGGCATGCCTACCGGTGGCATTTGACGTAGTGAAAGCTTGGTAATAACACGTTCCCAGATTTGAGGGTTTTCTGAGACGTTTGTCAGATCGATCTTATCTAACATTAGATTTGCTGTTTTTAAAGTTTCGTTGTGGCAGGTAACACAATAGCGATTCAGTGTATTTTGATATGCGTCAGCATTAGCAGACGATTGTTGTGACTGAACAGTAAATGACCCAAAAATCATTAGGGTGAAACTGATCCATCTGACACGTAAAATCATGGTATTTCCTCTGAATTTATGCATTTACTCAAATCCTATTCGAGCGCAGATAATCTAATGTATAACAGATAATTTATAGCATACATAATTGTATAAGACTAGCGACTCACCAGCCTTAAAATCGAGCATTGCTACCAATATTTTCACCCATTCAACTAGGAACAACCTAGCAAATAGAAAATATCTCTCACTATGGTCAAAAACCTGCTATTAAACGGAGTTTATTACTTTAAAAAAATTAGAAATGGTAGACATTCAATCTGAATCGCTTTATCCACATGAATTATGGTGCAATGCGCTAGATCAAGTTTCACTGTAATTCCACATTTATCACGAGAATATCACCTTGCTATCTGGCAAAATTGGTGCAATATTTATCCTTATATAACCTCAGTAAAACGCACTAATACAAACTAAGGAGTTTTCAGTTGGTACGATTAAATAAATTTATACAACTTATAGTTGTAATCATTGGCGCAGGCTTTTTTAGCACCGCATACTCCCAAGACGAAATCTCAGGATATCGACAGACCCTCAACCAATACTGTGTCTCCTGCCATAACCAGGCATTAAAAACCGCAGATTTAATGTTAGATATGGCAAATCTGCAGGATTTGAGCAAGGACCCAGCCTTATGGGAAAAGGTTCTGCTTAAACTGCAAACACGTTCCATGCCACCTGTAGGTATGCCTCGACCCGATGAAAACTTCTATAACGGGTTAGGAATGCACCTGGCAAAAGAACTTAATGCCCTGGTCGCAGCCAATCCTAATGCAGGTCGAACTGTTACCGCCCACCGTCTGAATCGTACAGAATATTCCAACGTCGTTCGCGACCTGTTAGGTGTCAATATAAATGCCGCAGAGCTATTACCCCCTGATAATTCAGGCGGCTTTGATAATCTTGGTGACCTGCTTTCTGTTTCACCTATCCTTATGGAAAAATATATGTCTGTTGCCCGCCAGGTGAGTCGGCTTGCGGTGGGCGATAACACCATAGACGCGGATACCCATCAATACGTCGTCTCACCATTCGTCTTGCAAAATGACCGCATGAATGAAGACCTGCCGTTTGGTACCCGTGGAGGTCTCGCTGTGAATCATCGCTTCCCATTGGACGGGGAATATGAAATCAGCGTTCGCCTGTTAAGAACGGACACCGGTGCCTTTGTAATTGGGGTTAATGAACCCCACAAACTTGAGGCACGTATAGATGGTAAACGTGTTGATCTATTAACTGCAGGGGGTAAAAATGTTGGTCTCGCATTGGGCAGCGGCCGGGCAGATACCCTCCCCCCGGATTTTGATCAGGCTCAATATGAACGTAACGCTGATGCCAATTTAAAAATCCGCGTACCGGTAGAAGCAGGCGAACGACTTGTTCAGGTAGCATTCCTGGAAGAAAACTTTGCCTGGGAAGGTGCGGTGCCACAACAAAGTTATAACAATTACTTTACTGCCAGATTGCAAAGGGAGTATGAACGGGCATGGACTGACCCTTCGGTGAGCAGTATTTCAATTACCGGCCCTTTTAATGCCAAGGGCTCTGGTGATACAGTCAGTCGTGAAAAAATATTCGTCTGTAGTCCTAAAAACAAAAAAGATGAAGTCCCCTGTGCGAAGAAGATCGTCTCTCAACTGGCACGCATCGCCTATCGCCGACCAGTCGCCGATGAAGATATTCAACCACTGCTTTCACTTTTTGAAACGGGGCGAAGTCAATATGGCTCATTTGAGGCAGGCATACAGATGGCGGTCGAGGGACTGCTGGTAAATATTGACTTCTTGTTTCGCATAGAAAGTGACCCTAGAAATGTTGCAAAAGACAGTAACTACGAGCTCACCGAACATGAACTGGCATCGCGTTTGTCATTTTTTCTTTGGAGCAGCATACCCGACGATGAGCTATTAACTTTGGCGGATCAGGGAAAACTTAGTGATTCTAAAATCCTGCAACAACAGGTAAAAAGAATGTTAAAAGATGAACGTTCAGAGTCCCTGGTAAATAATTTTGCCGAACAATGGCTATTGCTACGCAACCTTCCTCATACCAGCAAGAACCTGGAATTGTTTCCAGACTTTGATGAAAATCTGCGCAAAGATTTTATGCAGGAAACTCAGTTATTTATCGGCAGTATCTTTCAAGAGGACCGATCCATACTGGATATATTCCGTACAGATTACAAATTTGTGAATGAACGCCTGGCACGGCATTATGAAATTCCAAACGTCTATGGCAATAAGTTTCGCCGCGTAAATATTGAAGATGAAAACAAAAAAGGTCTACTGGCTCAAGGCGCAGTACTGGCTATTACCTCTTATCCAAACAGGACGTCACCTGTACTGCGTGGGAAATGGGTACTGGATAACCTCCTCGCATCTCCGCCACCGCCGCCTCCAAATGCCATACCAGCACTGATAGAAGAAGATGACAGTGGCAAGCAATTAACTATGCGTGAAGCCATAGAAAAGCACCGGGCAAATCCGGTATGTGCTGTCTGCCACAATCGAATGGATCCCATTGGCTTTGGTCTGGAAAATTTCAATCCCATCGGCCAGTGGCGCACAGAAGATGCTGGTGAAACCATTGATTCATCAGGTATGTTGCCGGACGGTACAAAATTTCAAGGACCGGCGGAGTTACAAAAGGCCCTGTTGAGTAATCCTTCAGTTATTGTCAGTGCTTTTACCCAAAAGCTGCTGACCTATGCCCTGGGCAGGGATTTACAATATTATGATATGGCGACAGTACGAGATATCGTTCATAATTCTGCCAATAATGACTACAAGTTTTCAGACATCGTGTTAGGAATAATTAAAAGCATACCATTTACTATGAGGAGAACAGACTCATGATTATCTTTAAGAAAGCCATTCAACGACGAACATTTTTACGAGGTCTGGGGGCATCGGTTGCATTACCAATGCTGGACTCAATGATCCCTGCCCTGGCAAAGCCAGGTGATGCCGCAACACAAATACCGTTGCGTGTGGGTTATGTTTATACCCCCAATGGCATAATCAAGGACGTCTTCCGACCTAAAGCAGAAGGCGCTAACTTTGAGCTGGCGCAAACCATGAAACACTGGGAGGCCCATCGAGATAGATTGTTGGTATTAAGTAATCTGGATAACGGCGAATCTGAAAGTGTCAGTGGGCACGTTGGTGGTAGCTCCATGTGGCTAACTGGCGTTAAACCGAATAAATCACTCAGTGAGATTCATTGTGGAAAATCCGTGGATCAGGTATTTGCAGGAAAATTTGGTCAGAAAACACCCTTGTCTTCGCTGCAGATATGTATAGAAAATGCCACTGAATTGGCTGGACAATCATCAGGTGGATATAGCTCTGCCTACACCAATACCATCTCCTGGGCCGGCCCTACCACACCCCTTCCAATGGAACATCGTCCAAGAGAAATCTTTGAACGATTGTTTGGTGAAGGCGGGACAGATCCTAAACAGCGACAAGCCAGGATAGGTCGTCAATACAGCATTCTTGATTTTGTGAAAGACGAGGCGACCAGGGTACAAAAACGTATTGGCGCTGATGACAACAATAAGTTAAGCGAATACATGGATGCCGTTAGAGATGTGGAATTTAGAGTACAAATGGCGGAAGAAAAAACGGATATTGAACTGCCTGAAATGCAAAAACCACTGGGGATACCCGCTCACGAAGAACATCTGCGATTAATGTATGATTTGATGTTATTGGCTTACCAGACGGATATGACCCGCGTCTTTACCTTTATGGTGGCACGAGAATACAGTGAAATGGTTTACACCCAATTGGGTCATACTGATCCCTATCATCCATTGACCCACCACCGTGGCGACCCCAGCAGGAAACGTCAAGCCGGTGAGATTGACGTCTTCCATGCAAAGATGTTTGGTGAATTCTTAGACAAGATGCAAGCAACCAAGGATATCGACGGCTCTTCAATACTGGATAATTCCATGATGGTTTATGGTGCAGGCATGGGTGATGCCGATGTACATAATCAATGGAACATCCCGGTTGCATTAATCGGCGGCGCCAGTGGTAAATTATTTAAAGGTTCTCGACACAATGTATATGATGAAGGTACGCCATTAGCCAACCTGCACGTCACCATGCTCAACGCATTTGGTGTACCTACAGAGAGTTTTGGTGGAGAACTGGGATTATCATCAGGGGCACTTGATCTCGGTTAACGGCATAACAAGTATTGATAATAAAGAGGTTACCCATGAAGCAACCATTTGTGTACGGTGCAATTTTACTTATGTTTTTTATCTCCAACCTGGCACAGGGGAGCACTGGTCTCGACTTAATCAAGGCCAGTAAAAAGCAGGACTGGGAGACTGTGTCTTCTTTACTGAAAGAAAAAACAGATATAAATGTAGCCCAGCCAGATGGTACTACTGCGCTATCCTGGGCAGTGTACTGGGATAAGCTTGATACAGTAACTCAACTAATCAAGGCAAAAGCGAACGTTAATGCTGGCAATGATATCGGTATAACGCCGCTGGCGCTTGCCGTTAGAAATCGCAATCCTGAAATGGTGGCAATATTGTTAAAGGCCGGAGCCAATCCCAACACCGCCATGTGGAGCGGTGAAACGCCGCTAATGACCGCCGCCAGAACCGGGGTTACCGATATAGTTAGATCATTAGTTGACCATGGTGCTGATGTTAATGTTCGAGAGCCACGACGTGGCCAATCTGCTTTAATGTGGGCGATATCATTCAGAAATCCCGAGGCTGCCAGTATCCTTCTAGACAGTGGCGCGGACGTCACAATTCGTACAACCAAACTGAAAGACAATCAAGAATACACACCGATGATACTTGGTGGCTATGCAGGCAATGTCCAAAGTGTACCTCAGGGTGGTTATACGCCATTGATGTTTGCTGCAAGGGTTGGGGATTTAAATACTGCCAAACAATTAGTCAGCCGTGGTGCTGATGTTAACAACGTATCTGTTGAAGATGGATCCGCCCTGGTCATTGCAAGTTCCTGGGGCTTTGAGGAACTCGCAATCTACTTGTTAGAAGAACGGGCCGACCCCAATGTTGCCGATGCTAACGGCATGACATCTCTTCATTACGCTATGCGCGATGGAATTAAACTTCTACATGGCTATGAAATTAGTGCCGCTGTCCGAGTTTGTGGATTTCGATCAGATTCCCTTTGCAAACCCATAGAGACGCTATCTGAAGAAGAAAAGCTAATGATGGATGAACCCACGGCAGGTTTGTACATTGTAGAAGGTGCCGTCAATACAGAATATGCCGATGAAGAGGCCTCTGTGCCACTGCCTGGCAATAATATGCATGATTTGGCCGAGGCGCTACTGGCTCGCGGCGCGGATGTTAACGCCGAGATGAAATACCCACCCCCTCGTCTACGTATGGATAATCTCACCTGGTTGAATCTCACCGGGGCAACACCGTTTCTCCTCGCATCTGCTGCGTTAGATAGCTCTGGTATGGAACTGTTACTGGAACATGGTGCAAATCCCTTGATTAAAACGGACGTTAACCATGCCATCTTCATGAATCAAACCAAAAGTTATGCAGATGATAATCAGATCCTGGGGAATGGCACGGCGTTGATGGTTGCCAGCGGTCTGGGTAAAAAGAATGATTTAACACCTCAAGATGAGAGACGGGCGATAGAAGCGGCTAAACGCCTCATTGAAATGGGTGCTGATGTTAATGAGACCTCTGCAACAGGATGGACCCCACTACATGCAGCAGCGTTTATCGGTTCAGATAATCTAATTAAATTTTTGGTCAGCGAGGGTGCAAATATAAATGCTGTAAATGGTTGTGGTAGAACGGCATGGAGTCTCGCCTCAGGTGAAAATGTGTTTGGTTTACTGGATAGAACCTCTCCCCGCGAATCTACCATGCAAGTTCTGGAGTCACTGGGAGCAAAGACATCAGCTACCACTGACCCTGTTGGCACCTGTATCCTCGGCAGAGGTGGATTGGAAGTGGACGTAGTCATCGATGCACGTCGAGATGAAGTCAGGGCACAGCAAAAAGCAGAGAGGGAAAAACTGCAACAACCTTAAATTATTAATTCTGGAGATGAGGTATTCTTACCTCATCTCCAATATCAACCCCACCTCCTCTGCTTTCCAACAAATCCTGGCATCCCAAAATAGGCATCTTATGCCGGGTCATGGTTATCTAAAAAACATCTTATTAAGCATCTTGACCGCCATGGGTGTGAAAATCTGCATCATGTAAGCGATTGTTTTAATTGGATTCTGACGGAAGTTTATACCCCGGAATACAAGTGCCCTTTAGGGGGCCAGAATGACAACCCAAAGGATATTGAGACTTAATAAAAAATTTCCTATTTAGAATTATAATAAATCGATCATACATTGGATGTATTCATGACACAGTACAGTGTCATTCTGATATGATCTTAAGGTAAATAAATATGGTGGGGGATCAAACTATGAAGACTGAAAAAAAAGATAACTATTTTGGAGTGAATATTCCAGGATTATTTAAATTAATTCTGACCATTCTTTTTTTGTATTGCATAGGTCCACTACCGGCATCAGCGCAGTTAAAAGGTCCCAGTGAATTTTCCCCCGCTGAAGATGATCCCCAACGTACAGAATTAATCGAGCCATTTAAAATTGTTGATAATATCTACTCCGTTGGCGCTGTGGTGCATTATCCAGCTTTTCTAATCACCAGTTCTGAAGGCCACATTATTATAGACACTTCATTAGACGAATTTGTGCCAGCCATAGCCAGCAACATCAAAAAACTTGGATTCAATGTCGAAGATGTAAAATATTTACTCACCACCCAATCGCATATTGACCATGTGGGTGGACATGCGCAGATGCAGGAAATAACCGGTGCCATGACAATGGCCACTGCGCCAGATGCGGATGTGATGGAATCAGGCGGTAAAACAGATTTTCGTGATGGCGGAACCTGGGCACCGGTCAAGGTGGACAGGATAATCAAGGATCTGGAAACCATCCGCCTTGGTGATATCGCCCTTACGGCCCATGTGACACCCGGTCACACCAAGGGCTGTACCACATGGACCACCGTGGTTGAGGAAAACGGAAAAAAATATGATGTCGTCCTGGTATGTGGTTTACGGATGAATCCCAATGAAGCACTACTGAATAATCCCGATTATCCAAACATGGCCAGTGATTTTGCCTACGCGTTTGCGATCCTAAAGACACTACCGGTGGATTTCTACCTCTCATCACACGGCTACTGGTTCGACCTAAAGGAAAAAATTGAACAGATGAAACAGGGTGGGACCGTTAACCCTTTCATAGATCCTGAAGGGTATTACCGAATCCTGGATGGCTTTGAAAAGGCCTTTCTTGGGCAACTTAAGATTGAGCGTGGGAATGAATCACGTTGATCTCTTATATCATGACCTAATGGGACCATTTTACTCACCAGGATGACAATCTACTGAATTGAATTTATTGCTCTAAAGATAACCCAGCATTAGAGACAGACTGCTGGTATATAATTGATTTTTTTAGGTTTTAATCATTATGATTCGAATTACTCACTGTAATAATTTGTATTTTTACAACAAATCAAACCATCAAATCATAAAATCAAAATATTACCTTCAATAAATTGACTATATACACCCTGATTGACTACTTTTATCTATAGAAATTTTACAATTAAGTTTGTTGTATTTTTATTATTCCTTTACACTACCCCACTGAAGTTTCCATACATTATAAACAAACGGGGAAATGTACATGTCATCCATATTTAATAAACACTCATATCGTTCGGAAATTATTTTCCTTACAGTCATAACCAGTTTTATATTCTCTCCGGCTATATTTGCCCAACAACTCGAAGAGATAGTTGTTACAGCACAACGCCGAGTTCAATCACTGCAAGAGGTCCCTATCTCTATCCAGGCAGTCAGTGGACTAGAGTTAACCCAGCAGGGCTTCCGTACTATGGAAGACCTGGGTCAGTTTGCCCCTTCGGTAGAAATGAACGAATCCCTACATGAACATTCCGTGACTATACGCGGTATGGGTAATGACGTCGCCGCCATGAGTGTGGAGCAGTCCGCCCCTGTATTTGTGGATGGCATCCACATGGGTCGGCCTTCAATGATTAAAGGTGCGTTTATGGATCTGGAACGCGTGGAGATACTCACCGGACCGCAGCCTGTATATTTTGGCCAGAATGCTACCGCTGGTGCCTTTAGTCTCACGACCAGAGGACCATCTGAATCGTGGGAAGCCGATGCCACTGCCGAGTTTGGTAACTTTGGCCGCATTAATTTTGAAGGCGGCATAGGCGGTCCTGTCACAGATACCTTTGGCATACGTATAGCGGGCCAATGGGACGATACCGGTGGTCACCTCACCGATGCCTTTACCGGTAACAAGTTCCCCAACCGCACCGATGCCGGGTTTCGATTTACTGGCGTCTGGAAACCCACTGAAAATTTCACGGGTACAGCCAAAATAGAATACGCAAGGCGACGCTCCGACGGTGACACCAACACCATATGTCTCACCAACCACCCCGCCAAACTTGATAATTATGCGGTTCTGGAGCCCGGTTTGGTTCCTGGATTTACCGACCAGACAGTCCCGGCACCTAGGTGCCAAAATGGCTTCGGTCGCGTTGGTGTACAAGAAGGTACAGGCCTCTTTCCAGCGCCCATCGCGGGCATCAACAATGATGACGGTCGTTCTGGATTGTTAGATATCCGTGAAATTGCCAAAGACTGGATACCAGAAGGCAACCTGAAATCACGGGAACCCCTGGATGCCTTGAATTACCGGCTCGGCGGTGTATATGAATTCGACAATGGCGTCTCGGTAGAAGGTATCTTCGGTCTGGTAGATTACGAGCGGGACACGTTTGAGTCCACGGACGAATCACCCTTCCTGATGGAGGCCGCCTTCCGTACTGAAGTATTTGATATGCACAGTGGTGAGATACGCTTTACCGGCCCGTCAGGGGGCATGTTTGAGTGGTCTGCCGGCGCCTATATGCAAGAGGAAAATCTGTTTATGGATCCGGTTCGCACCATTCGGGCGACGACCCGTCAGGGCATACGTATCCACCACCCGGAACAAACATCTTCCTGGAGGAGTGCCTTTGCCACCGTCACCTTTAATTTTCTTGATGACAAGGCCTCCATCGACGTGGGTGGTCGTTATTCTCACGTCAGCAAGGATGGTTCTATTACCGCTGAATATGCTAGCTGGATATTTGATGAGCACCCGGATCCCGATGGCGACGGCCTTATCCAATCCACCGAGCACCGTACTGCTGCCGCTGGCGGTGATCTGGTTCGCGAACTTAACACAACTAGAAACAGGGGTCCGGCGGAAAACATTATCAACTGCGAAACTGGACTTACCTTTTTCACGGGTGGCTCTAATGGAGGGGTAGTCCGTAATATCCTTGGTCATCCGGTTGCAGAATCAATGTGTGGTGAATTTTTTGGCCAGGCAGGCTTCTGGACCAATGAATACAGCGAAAATGACACCCCTGACGCCTGGGATACGGTGACACCACACGCTTCGGGTGGTCTGACCTATGGCATTAATGGCGCTACCGATAATGGCCCATTCAAGGCTGAATATAGCGAGGACAGTTTTGACCCACAAATCACGCTGCGTTACCGTCCAAGTGATAACCACTCCATCTATGCCAAGTATGCCACAGCCTTCAAGGCTGGTGGATTTGACACCTCAGACCGCGGAATTCCTCGTGGCGGCCTGAATTATGTGCGAGCCAATCAAGGCCTACCTAATGAGCAAAATTTTGGTCCAGATGGCCAAAAAGAGTTCGTTTACCTGGCTGAGAATGCCACGGTCTATGAAGTCGGTTCTAAAGGCCGGCTCTACGATGGTCGGGGACGCTATGCGGTGACCCTGTTCTATCAGAAGATCACTGACCTGCAGCTGGAGACCGAGATTGCAGACTTTGCCGCACTACTGGCAGGTCAACCCCCTACTGGACGTTTTCTGACAAACGCTGGTGCACAGCGTAACCAGGGTGTGGAGTTTTCATTCGGCCTTGCCGCAACCGACCGCCTAACCCTGAATGTAGCCGGTATCGTCCAGGATTCCATCATGCTCGAGTTCATCGGTGGCTGTACCGACGCTGAATCCTTAGCTTCAGCCTCTGGTCCATGTATAAGTGAACAGGAATCCATAGACCTGATTGGGTCGGATGCCATTGAGGGAAATATCGACCGCTCCGGCCAGAAGGCCCCACGCGCGCCGGCCTGGAAGGTAATCCTCGGGGCAGAATACGAGATGCCTCTTTTTGATAACTATGTGGCGAAATACAATGTTCGCGCGGCTGTTTCCGATGAATACTCAGAAGACACCCTGGGCTTTACCCAACACGTAGTATGGCCGGTACATACCGACCTGAACATGATATTGGGTATCGGTTCCGCAAATGGTACCTGGGACGTTAATGTCTTTGCCCGAAACATTCTCGGTGCCAGAAAAGAGTACCGTACACAGTTTGATGACGAGTTTAGGCCCATTATCACAGACGATATGCCTCAGTCTGCGTGGTTCAACTACGGGGTGCAGTTTAACTATCACTTCAAATAGAAAACCGGGTTAGTTAACGTTTAAAAGGGCGCTGGAATTAATCCAGCGCCCTTTTTTTTATGCAGTTGAAAAAGATAATTAGACAGGATTTACAAGATTAACAGGATTTTTTGATTCATTAGTTATTAAGTACATAACCAACATTTTAAGAAATATTTTTTACATTTTTATCATTAAATTTTTTAAAATTATCTTGTTAATCTTGTTAATCTTGTAAATCCTGTCCAAAAATAGAATTGACATTAGAGCTCAAAAACTTACAGAACATTATTAATTCAAAAGTTTATTTGATAGTAACCTTGGCGAATTTTCGTTTACCCACTTGTATCACATATTCCCCATTATCCAGTTGTGTATCCCTATCTGACACCTTGACTCCGTCTACCTTCACAGCACCCTGATTAATCATCCTGATGGCCTCTGAGGTGCTAGTGGTAAGGTTTGCCTGTTTTATGACGTGTACCAGAGAGGCAGTAGCCTCCTTGGCCTCATAGACTACCTCAGGCATGTCATCAGGGATCTGTCCATGGCGGAAGCGATTAATAAATTCATCCCTGGCGGTTACGCCTGCTTGTTGCCCGTGAAACCGGGCGGTAATCTCGTCCGCCAATTGCATCTTGATATCCCGTGGATTCGCGCCTTCTTCAACTTCTGTTTTCAACTGTTCAATATCACTAGTGGCGCGAAAACTGAGTAAGTCAAAATAACGCCACATTAGATCATCCGACACAGACATAAGTTTGCCAAAAATCTCCCCTGGGGCCTCATCGATACCAATGTAGTTATCCAGTGACTTGGACATCTTTTGCACACCATCCAGCCCTTCCAGTAACGGCATGGTCAGCACGACCTGAGGTTCCAGACCTGCTTCTTTTTGCAGGTCTCTACCCACTAACAGATTGAATATCTGATCCGTACCACCCAGTTCTACATCTGCCTTCATTGCCACGGAATCATAACCCTGTAGTAAGGGGTATAAGAATTCATGAATGGAGATGGGTTGATTGGCTGCGTATCTTTTCTTGAAATCATCACGTTCCAACATCCTTGCCACTGTAGACTTAGCGGCGAGATTGATCAGTCCGGCTGCACCCAGCTCTTCACACCACGAGGAATTAAAACAAACCTCTGTTTTATCCGGGTCGAGGATCTTGAATATCTGATCCTTGTAAGTAAGGGAGTTTTCAATAATCTCATCCCGGCTTAATGGTTTACGGGTAATGTTGCGGCCAGAGGGATCACCAATCAGTGCAGTAAAATCACCAATCAAAAACAGGACGTGATGCCCTAGCTCCTGAAAATGACGTAACTTGTTTATTAAAACCGTATGCCCAAGATGTAAATCCGGTGCAGTGGGGTCAAATCCAGCCTTGATCCTTAGGGGTTTACCCCGTGCCAGTTTTTTCGTTAAATCCTGCTCGTTAATGATTTCATCCGACCCACGTCGGATAATTTGCAGTGATTCCTCAGTATTACTCATAGTAGATATCCAATTATCAGGGCCAGACAGGGTTAATTTTATGGTCTAGCCAGTAAATATTCTTGTTTCTTAGATTGACGAATTTATACTTTGGCGCTATGGTTTGTCAAAAATAACCTTTATTTTATCGTGACTTACAAAATATACTTAAAATCTGACTATAAGCCTGTTGTACGCTGGACCCCTGATAGGCGCTGGTATCAAAAGCCTCGCCTGATTATATGGGGAATAACGGGATTTTTGATTTCATTTATCGTGGCAATGATCTTCACCATTTCACCCGGTATCAACCAGGTTGAAGTAATAGAATTGACACCCCATGCAAGCTCACTAGTCAGACAGCCAGTCGCTACTAATCTCGAATATACCAGCAATACTTACCAACACATACCCGTTTCAATTCCCGCATCCAGTGTAGAACAAGATGATGAAATAAAATCTACCTCGCTCTGGCAAACGATATATATCGCACCGGGAGACAACCTGTCATTGATTTTCGATCGCATGCGCATATCCCCCGCTGTCCTGTATAAAGTGATGACAGCAAGTAAAGACTCAAAAGCGCTGAAATTTCTTTTGCCAGGTCAAGAGTTACGGTTTCTTATATCAGATGAGGGTTTGCAAACGCTGGAATATGATCAAGACATCGTGACAACTTTACAGATTAATCGTGTTGATGAAAATTTTGTCAGTTCGATTATTAAAACAGAACTCCGTAAAAATATTAAAGAAGCCGTTGCTACTATTGACAGCTCTTTGTTTCTGGCAGGACTGAGGGTAGGCCTGTCCGATAATCTTATTATGCAGCTCGTTGCAATTTATGGCTGGGATATTGATTTTGCACTGGATATTCGTAAAGGCGATAAATTCAAGCTTATTTATGAAGAGCAATATAAGGGGGATGTAAAAGTAAGTGAAGGCCCGATTCTAGCGGCTGAATTTATCAATAATAAAAGATCATATAAATCTGTTCGATACGAATTTACTGATGGTAGAACAGATTACTTTTCAGATTCTGGAGACAGCATGCGCAAGGCATTTATCCGTACGCCACTAAATTTTTCTCGCATCAGCTCAAAATTCAGCCTGACCCGTCGTCATCCAGTATTAAATACGATTCGTGCCCACAAGGGGGTGGATTATGCTGCGCCATCGGGTACACCAGTAAAGTCTGCGGGTGACGGTACTATATCGTCTATCGGAACAAATGGAGGATATGGCAGGGTCATACAAATCAAACATGGTGGTAGTTACGGGACACTTTATGCACATTTATCAAAATACGCACGGGGACTGAAAAAAGGCTCACGTGTTAAGCAAGGTCAGACGGTTGGATATGTAGGTATGTCCGGTCTGGCTACCGGTCCACACCTGCATTATGAATTTCGCGTAAATGGTGTACATCGAAATCCATTAACCGTGCAATTACCTAAAGCTGAATCCATGCCGAAAAATTTATTGGCAGATTTCAAGGAAAAATCTATCCCTTTACTCGCTCAGCTGGAAAGCCAGGATAAGACTGAACCAATAATGCTTGCCCTTAAAGAGAAGGATGAGATGGAACAAAACCTCCTTCCCGAAAACTATTAGACACAAAGGTGTTATTTATCGGCTTGATGTCTGGTACCAGCATGGATGCAATCGATGCTGCGTTAGTTGAGATCATTAATGAAACCTTAAACGTCATCCACTACCATCAATACCCCATACCTGCTGATATTAAACTTGCCATTCGCTCAGTAAATGGCGAGTTGAATATGCACGACCTAACACGATTAGATGTTCTATTGGGCGAGTTATTTGCAAAGTCGGTGCTGGAGTTACTTCAACAAAGTAATGTAGACAGCAGTTTGATAACTGCCATAGGCAGTCATGGACAAACCGTGCTACACCTGCCTGAAAGCAACACTCCACGTACTCTGCAGATTGGTGATCCCTCTATCATTGCAGTGAGGACGGGAATTCAAACAGTCGCTGATTTCAGACGCCAGGATATTGCGGCAGGAGGTCAGGGTGCGCCACTTGCTCCGGCATTTCATGCCTGGCAGTTTCGCAGTCACGGGGTAAACAGGGTGATATTAAACCTGGGGGGTATGGCAAATATTACCGTTCTACCAGCAGGAGATAACAAAGAAATACTTGGATTTGATACCGGACCGGGTAATGGTTTGATGGATAGCTGGGTTCAAAAACATCAAAACATTGACTATGACATCAATGGCAAATTAGCAGCTAAGGGGACATGCAATCAGGCACTACTTGAACTCTTTATGCAAGACGCTTACTTTTCATTAAATCCGCCAAAGAGCACCGGCAAGGATGAGTTTAATCAGCTATGGCTGACAAAGAAGCTAGACGCAATTGGCGCGAGTATTTCCAATGCCGATGTGCAAAGAACCCTGCTGGAATTGAGCGCACAATCTATTTGCAATGCCATGAAACAATATGGTTCAGATACAAGGGAAATATTGCTATGTGGCGGGGGTATACATAATCCCCTATTGGTTCACCGCATTGAGACCTTGATACCTGATATGGAAATTGTCTCGACTGAAAAGTATGGGATACATCCTGATGCGGTTGAGGCCGTTGCTTTTGCCTGGCTTGCCAAGTGTCGTTTGGATAATTCTCCTGGAAATATCCCCAGTGTTACCGGAGCCGAAAAATCAGTCGTTCTTGGGGCGGTCTACCAGGGCTGATAGGATCCGTCACTCTCAAGGTCCCGCCCCATCTTTTATGTTATGGAAGAACCTGTCGTGTCCCACCCGTATCTCAAGACACGGGTGGGCAGACTAGAATCAATGACGAATAGCTTATTCTCTAAAAGGAGTGTGACAACTGCCGCAATCGATTTCCCCTATTTTCGCCTTACCGGCGTCCAGTCCAACTGTCCCGGCTGTTGTGGCAATATTTGCGGCGACTGCACTTAGCGTATTGGCCGTAGATACAAAATCATCCCAGTTCGTCCAAATTTCAGGTTTGGCACGGGATTCAGCAACCATGGCATTTTTCTCAAATGTAGTGGGAAGCATAGCAAACATCGCTGCCAATGCATTAGCAGCCCTGACAAATTCGCGTCGATTATCAGGAATTTTGCCAGAGGCCATGTTACGCAGAATATTTCTTTGTGCGCCTATCAAGTGCATGATACCGTCGCGCGCAACATAGGCTGACATTTCGTCTGACATGTCCGGTTCGTGCGCAAAGGTTAGACTTACCCCAAACGCCGAGAACAAGGCTGCTATGACAACCACTTTTATATTTTTCATAATACCCCCAATTGTTAATCTAAATGATATATAACGTGAGTGAGTAGATTCAAAACAATCAGCCTTACCCTCGATATTTATAAGTAGGTAAATAATATTCTGAATTTGTACCCGCAACAACAAAAATTTTAGGCTAAAAATCTATCCAGATCATAGTCCGACCATATCCAAGGATAAGTATGGGACAGGTTGAAATCCGGTATTTGACTTAAAATTATTTTCTGTACGGTCCGTGGCAACTGCCACAGTTAAATTCTCTCACTCTTTGTAATACAGATTCTGCACCATTAACCTCTGCCAATACTGCAATCTCTGCAGCGAGCTTACTTTGCGTGTCTGCCACTGAGACAAAGTCATCCCAATTCATCCAGATCTCTGCTTTGGCTCGAGATTCGTCAACCATAAGATTTTTCTCAAAGGCAGCGGGTATCATTGAAAGCAAGGCAGACACTGCCTGAGCGGACCTGACAAATTCAGCCTGATCAACAGGACTTTGGCCAGTGAGCATTCGAATAAGGATATATCTTTGTGAATTTAACAGATGCATTAAGCCGTCACGCGTTATATATGCTGTCCTTGCATCTGATATGCTCGGTGGATGCGCAAAGGTAATATTAACCCATAGCATTGATAGCAATGCAGTAATTACGATAACTTTAAGACTTTTCATAATACCCCACATAATTTAATTTATGGTAGATGACTGAATTATTTCAGCCCTATTCTAAGTGTTAAATGAGTACCAAAATAATATGCTGTTATCGTTTTAACGACAATAGGAAATGCATCAACCATTAAAATAATCTCTTATTTCTGGCCTATTTTGAACAAAGGAAAAGATTACAGCCGAGAAAAAAACTACTCAGGTAGAAAAGGAGGAACCACAGCCGCAGGTTGTCTTGGCATTGGGGTTTCTTATGACAAATTGTGCGCCTTCAATCCCTTCAGAATAGTCAATCTCCGACCCTGTCAGGTATTGTATGCTCATGGGGTCGACGAGTAGCTTCACACCACCACGCTCGATAACGGTATCATCGTCACTGGATGATTCGTCAAATGAAAAACCATATTGAAACCCTGAACATCCACCGCCACTAATAAAGACACGTAACATCAAATTTTCATTACCTTCATCTACAATTAACTCTTTCACTTTGTTAACTGCTGAATCCGTAAAATTCAGGGCCTCAGGAATTTGATCAGGAATTTGTGTTGCTATGTGATCCATTTTAAAACTTTTCACTCCAATATAAATTTACTAAGTACAAGTATAACAAAAACCCACTAAATTACTCAAGTATTTTGTTCGGGGATCTCAAATCCATCTTCAAGGTTGGTTTCAACACTTCTTACTTCAGACGATATTGCATGCACCAGTTTACCATTAACCTCAGCTCCGATGGCCATCTCAATAAGATTATAATAAACATTACCCGTTACCTGGGCCTTAGCGTGTAATTCAATATGAACACCACTTCGGACATCACCCTTAACCTGACCGTTTAGTACAATGTAAGGAACATTTACTTCACCTTCTATTCTTCCGTGTTCACTTAATTGCAACATGGATGAACCATCATTATCTGCAAGAACGTTACCTTTAATAACACCTTCAACATGCAGCCCACCGGTAAATTTAATATCACCCTGTATAATACTATGTTGTCCAACAAGTGTGTCAATCCGAGTTGTTTTTCGTTTTCGTTTATTTCCAAACAATGGCATTAATTTCCTATCTTAATTTAGCGGCCAATCATATATTTTACTAATA
>JBNMOP010000019.1:0-32222 GCA_051275005.1 Gammaproteobacteria bacterium
TGTCCCGGTAAAATTACAATGGACCCGTGAAGATGATATGGCTCACGACTTTTATCGAGTTGGTGGATTTCATTCCATGAAAGGTGCGCTGGATGACAAGGGAACATTGACTGCCTTTCATGATCATTTCATTACCTTTAAAGGCAGCAACAATAAACCAGTGGCCAGTGGAGATTTAAGAAAAGGTGAATTTCCATCAGATGTTCTCGCAGATACACGATTTACGCAGAGCATGATGCCATTGAGGGTCCCTACCGGCCCCTGGCGATCACCTCGCGCCAACGGCATCGCCTTTGCGGTTCAAAGTTTTATGGATGAAATGTCCAAAGCCGGCGGACGCGATCACATGGAATTTTTACTGGAAATTCTGGGTGAACCTCGTTGGCTGGAACAAGGAAATGATGGTGCATTGAATACAGGTCGCGCAGCTAGAGTCATTAAATTGGCCGCTGAAAAGGCAGGTTGGGGCAAACCATTACCTAAAGGTAGAGGTCTTGGTCTTTCATTCTATTTCAGTCATCGAGGGCATTTTGCAGAAGTAGCAGATGTCAGTGTCGACGCCAACAAAAAACTCACTGTACATAAAGTTACGGTTGCAGGGGATGTTGGACCGATAATTAATCTTAGTGGTGCAGAGAATCAATGCCAGGGCGCGGTATTGGATGGCCTTAGTACGGCACTTGGACTACAGCTATCTATTGAGAATGGCAGGATCCAGGAAACTAACTTTCATCAATATCCGATGCTTCGGATCAATAAGGCTCCTGATGTTGCCGTTCATTTTATCGAAAGCGATTTCAAACCTACCGGACTCGGCGAACCAGCATTACCTCCAGCAGCACCAGCTATCTGTAATGCAATATTTGCCGCAAGCGGAATTCGGGTAAGAGAACTACCCCTAAGCAAATCTGGGTTTACAGTTTAAGTCTTCAATGATGATTCTTTCCGGCAGTTTAAACTGCCGGAAAGCCTATTATTATCCATCCTCATTACCAGCTTCCAGGAGATATAGAATCACGATACTGCGCAAGCATTATTAATTTTTATCTACGCTATCGCTTTATTTAATTATTACACTCCCTCTCAACTAGCGATACCAGGAATTGAAAGATAGAATGGTCTATCGAAATTAATATATTTTATGAACCACGATATAAAGACACTATCTGCTCAACTAATATCAGCAGGAAAAATACTGGACAATTTACACATGGTTCCGGCAACCAGTGGCAATTTCTCCGCACGCCTGAGTGATAGCAAAATAGCAATAACAATTTCAGGCGTACATAAAGGACGACTAAAAGAAAATGACCTGATGTCTATTGGTATTAATGGGGAGATATCTGATAAGAATAAACCATCAGCAGAGACAGCTTTACATCTTCAATTATACAAATTATACCAAAATATAAATTGCGTACTGCACCCTCACTCCCAGGGCGCAACATTAACTAAAAATTATTCAGCAAATAATATTTCGCTTGAAGGATATGAGTTACAAAAGGCGTTTGAAGGTGTTACCAGTCATGCATCTAAAATCATAGTGCCTATATTTGAAAATGATCAAGATATTTCACAGCTGGCCATAAAAACCGAAGCTTATCTGATTGAAAACCCTGATACAAAAGCATATATCATCCGTGGTCACGGATTTTATACCTGGGCCAGTACAATATCAGCAACGATCCGGCAGTGTGAAGCACTGGAATTTTTATTGCAGTGTGAAATCAATCAACCGATTTCATTATAACGGGGAGACAAAAGTGACAGCATTAAGCATCTATCATGATACCACCAATGACGATCCTCAACATATTCTGGAGTTCAATCTCATTGCTTCAACACTGGAAGCAGCCGGAGTATTGATAGAAAAATGGGACGCCAGTAAACCATTAAATGATGATGCCCAGCAAGATGAAATTCTTGATGCCTATCGGGATTCGATTGACAAATTAAATGAAAAATATCATTTTAAATCTGTCGATGTGGTATCACTGCGACCAGATAATCCCAAACGAGATGAAATGAGAAAGATGTTTCTCGAAGAGCATGTGCACAGTGACTTTGAAATTCGTTTTTTTGTCGATGGCAGCGGACTCTTTTACTTACATATCGATAATAAAGTCTATTGCGTACTCTGTGAAAAAAATGACCTGATATCCGTACCGGCAAATACGACGCATTGGTTTGATATGGGATCTGCTCCGAATTTCAAGGCAATAAGATTATTTACAACTGACGAAGGTTGGGTTGCAAAATTTACTGGTAATGATATTGCAAAAAAATTTCCGGATTTTGATGATTACCTTGCACTCATTAATTCGTGAGTTTTTTTAATGATAGAAGCTATAGTCACTGATATTGAAGGAACAACTACATCTATCTCCTTTGTTTACGATGTTTTATTCCCCTATGCCCGAAAACATATAGCTTCATTTATAACTTCACACAGAAATAATCAGTTAATTATTAATCAACTTGCTGATATAAAAAGAGAAGTCGGTAAAGATCTTGATGAACAGCAAATAATACATCAATTACTTACATGGATGGATGAAGACAAAAAAATCTCATCATTAAAAATTTTACAAGGCATGATTTGGGAAGAAGGCTATAAAAATAGTAGTTTTATGGGACATGTTTTTGAAGATGTACCACCAAGTCTTGAACGATGGAAAAATTTAAACATTTCCATTTACGTCTATTCCTCTGGCTCTATTGCTGCACAAAAACTCCTGTTCAGCCATACAGAATATGGTGATTTAACCTCATTCTTTGCAGATTATTTTGATACAACAACGGGAAAGAAAAGAGAGTCTAATTCATATCTACGTATTGCTGAATGCATAGACCTGGAACCAGAAAAAATATTATTTTTATCTGATGTAACGGAGGAACTGGATGCGGCAGTGTTATCTGGAATGAGGACAGTGCTGATATGCAGGGATAAAATAGATAAATCCAACGATTATAGCTGTGCACAAAATTTTCATGAAATACAAATAGTTAATTAATTAGATTTGAAATTCTGCAACCGCTGAATATTGATCATAAAATGACATCGTTTAGAAAACTTATTGTGCCATTATCCCTGCTAATTATAGCAGTGATACTACGGCCAAAAATGATTGAACTTTATTCAGAATATGGCCAATTATTCGAATGGTTACCCTACCTAAGTCTTGGTTCTGCTTTACTGCTTGCCGCTGTTTTCAATGTGTCACGGCTATTCGCGCTAACAATAGCGATGTTGTTTACGTACATCATTATTCAATTAAAATTACAATCAGCACTAGATGACCCTGCCTCGTTATTTATATATACCTCTTTAAGTTTTTCGTTCGCTGCATTGACATTTATTTTATTATTTGTCCCTGAAAGAGGATTGAAAAATAAGTATGGAATACTGGTTTGCAGTTTAGTTCCAGTTGTCCTTATATTAAATGTCTTAATTTTTTTACTGGTACCTGAACAGACGATTTCATCCTTTATTATTTTAAATTTTACTATAAAACCAATTGATGGTTACATATTGTCTATCGTTGCCAGCTTGATGTATTTAATTGTGTTTATTACTGCAATCATTCAACTCTATAAATCTAACGATGAATATATAGCTATAAGCCTGGCATTACTGATTTTCAATTTTATTACATTGGCTTTTTTTGGTCATGATAAAATATCAACCATTGTATCAACCGCAGCTGGACTGGCGCTGATTGTTACCTTGCTCCGCAGTTCCTACAACATGGCCTACAGTGACGATCTGACAGGTTTACTTGGCCGACGTGCACTGAATGATCGAATAAAAGGATTAAGCAAACCCTATGTCATTGCTATGTCTGACGTAGACCATTTCAAAAAATTTAACGATACATATGGTCATGATATTGGTGATGATGTATTAAAACTTGTTGCTAAACAGTTGGAATCTGTACAGGGCGGTGGTATCGCTTATCGTTATGGTGGCGAAGAGTTTTGCATAATATTTCCCGGAAAATTACTAGATGAATGTGAACCATTTCTTGAAGTAGTCAGAAAAAGCGTGGAAAATTACAAAATGACGGTTCGAAATCCTGCATACCGTCCTAATTCTGATGATAAGGCCATTGAAAGACGGGGCAGGCGCAGCAAGAATCGTGAGGAAAATTTTGTCTCTGTCACTATCAGTATTGGTGCTGCAGAATGCAATTCTAAGGATACGGTACCTGAAGAGGTGTTAAAAGCTGCTGACAATGCGTTATATAAGGCAAAAAATAAAGGCAGAAATTGTCTGGTTATGGCCCACGGTTAATTATATGTGTTTCCATAATCAAATAAATCTAATGGATATGAAATAGTTAAATGAATAAAAATAAATACTATATTTTCATATGTCTATTATTTCTTGGTAGTAATTATGCCACAGCCACCCCTACTGGAAAAGATCTGCTATTCGCCTGTAGTAAATCTATTGAATCCGGGTTTAACAGTATTGAAGGCCAGATGTGCACATGGTATGTAATACCATGTGATTGTAATGCAAATATTGATGTGCCTCAGGCCTGCCTGCCAGAAAATATTGAAATTACAAGTCTCGCAAATATAGTAATTGAAGGTATTAATCAAACACCAGAACTCGAAAATGAATATGCAGCCCTGTCTGCTGCAATAATCCTCTCAAAAAATTATCCATGCACTGGGCAATTATTTAATTAAAGGATATTAATCAGAAAATGGCTAAATCAAAAAACCAAAGTATTGAATCAAACTATTATCAGTATTTTGAATTAACCAAGGATCCATTTCCTGTTGATTCATTCGATAACGTGCTATTTCTGACACCAGAATTGACATCCAGACTGGAAGAAATCAAGAATCGTGTAAATGAAACAGATAAATTAATACTAATTACCTCTGTTCCCGGTGCTGGAAAATCTACAATTTCTGATTATCTGGAGTCCATACCTGAAAAAAACTGGAAAGTCTCTTTGGTACAGGCAGTGACAGGCATGGATCGAGATACATTGGCGCATGAAATAATTCAACAGGTTTCACCTGACAAAGCAGATGAAAAATCTTTTGCCATTCCGCAATTACATAAGTTTCTGGAATTCTCCTCTAAAACCGAAAAGGTCCCTGTCTTCATAATTGATGATGCCCATAAATTATCGACTGAAATCCTGGAATTTATACTAGAATTATCTGCACTAAAATATCAGGAAACGTCATTTCGATTTGTTTTATTCGCTGATGAGAATATTAATGACAGATTAAATACTGAAAGTCTCGCTGATTTAAACAAGCAACTTGTTACTCGTCTAACATTACCTTCGCTATCAAAAATCCAGTTAAAGGAATATATTGATAATCGTTTAAGTTCATCAGGTGACTTAAGTGAATATCCATTTTCAGATGAAGATTTTCAAAATATTTATAATATTTCTGCTGGGTTACCAAAAGGAATTAATATTCTTTCTCGTCAAATAATGGAGTTACGAAGTAGTCCTACACCATCCAGATTAATGTCTCCCCGTATGATAGCTGGTGTAACAATTACTTTTATTATCAGTATCGTCCTATATCTAACATTTATTGACGACATAAGCACTCCGTCAGAAAATCAACAACCTGTAGTTATTGCTAACCCTCCAAATCGAATTACACCAGGTCCAATTTCTCGAATAGCACCTGCCCTGGCTTTACCACCCACAAGTGAAATTGCGCAAACCTCAATAACTGATTCAGAAAATATTACTGATAATAATCAGGTAGAAGTTGAGTCAGGACAATCTTTGTCCATCAATACGGATATCACTACTCCTGAGGATCAGATTAACTTATCTGAAAACCATGTGATTAAAGAACCTGTAGTTGAATCACTATTCGCAGCAGATCAGCAGGAAATAATTGATCCTGAATCTAGTGAGACATCAATTACTGAAAATGAAGTAGCAATAGAAGCTGATGTAACTGAGAATTACGTAACTGACTCTGTAGATGTGGCTAAGGAAGTTATCAATCAAGAAATCTACAATCCTGTCTCCAGCGCATCTAATTACACTCAAATACAACAACTAAATATTTATAAACTCGATGACATTCCCGATAAAATTTCAGGCATAAAGGGCGAAGTATGGTTCAAAGATCAGCCTCAAAATTTCTACTCACTTCAACTTATTTCAGCGAGCGAGATCAGTAACGTTTTGACAATGCTTGAGGGACTAGATGAATTTCATGAAGAGATGTCAGGATATGTCAAATATACGCCTTCGGGAAGACCAAGGTATTTACTTTTTTTTGGATTATATCCTGACAAGGAATCAGCAGTACGTGCATCAACTACAAGTGTCCCTGACAAATTAAAAACAATAGATCCATACCCTAGAACAATAGGCGGTATTATTAAAGAGATTGAAGAAGTAGGTTATTGGCCCAGATAATTTTTTAATTTGCAGATCGTCAAAAAAATAAAATCATATCAATTATAATGCCAATGCTGGTGTTCCTCAGACCATACTCGATTTGATGCTCCTCCCTCAAAATTACGTATCGAGCTAATCAATAAAACAATACAAATAGCCAAAATAACACCGCCCATACTTAGCATAATTTTACTTTGCAGTGACCAGCCTAATGTCTTGTTCAGACAACATTGTTTGTATTTCTTTCCACTTCCACACGGACAAGCATCATTACGTCCTACGCTCATTTCCCCTCCAGCACATATGTATTAATAAGTTCAGTATAGCATACTGTGATTTACTAAATTTTATACTTTGAGAGATTCATTAACAATGAAATGGACAGGATTTACAAGATTAATTATGAAAGAGGAAGAAAGGATCCGAACAATTTTATCCAGCTCAGAGGAAGCAATTGAATGAATTTAATAAACTTATTAAATCTTGTAAATCCTATCTAATACATTCGTTATTTTTCTGATGATTCCAGAAATTCCAAGGCCAGGTCTAATTTGCTTTCTAGATTAATAAAACTATGATCCCCCCCCTGTTCTACTATTTGTTTGCTCCTAGAATACTTTGTTACCGCAAGACGATAGTCCAGCACATCGTCACCAGTTTGAACAAGTAATAAATAATTTTCAGGGCATGAAATTGACTCCACGAGAACACGTTTGAATCCATCAACGTCATTCTCAGACAATTTGTAGGTATCATTGGTATGATCATTTTTCAGAGTGGTATTAATATATTTATGCTGGAATAGATCAAGATTCGCTACTGGATTAATTAAAACCGCTTTTAAATTATATTTTTCTGATAACCATGTTGCCCATAATCCACCTAATGAGCTACCCATCAGGTATAACTGTCCGCTACTGGATTTTTGAAAATTCTCAACGATTGTTTCGAGAGCAAGTTGGGTCTGTTCAGGATAGGGTTTTAAAAATGGACATAAAAACTGGTACTGTGGTCGATTAATTTGCAACCACTGTCCTATTAACTGGGCTTTGTATGATTTTGGTGAACTTAGAAATCCATGTATATAAAGCAAGCCGGACATAACTTTAATGTATATTAATTATTCAGCTAATCTTTCCTGATATATTCGATCTAAATCCGCTACCAACGCTGTTTGTGCTTTATCGTAATCCAATTCTCCGGAACGTAACTGCCATATACGGTTCAGTATGGCATCGACCTCATCACGATGTATCTCTTCGACTTGCATCCAGAATATCCTGCCCTGGTGATCTAAAAATACAGTCAAAGGCAGAACTAAAAAACTTTCTGTAAGTTGATAAGCAACATCCTGAGATTTGTCTTCATCAACCAGAGTTAGATAATTTAGTGGTGTAGTTTTGATAAAATTTTTAATGTTTTCGGGAGTATCCACCGCGATCCCGAGAACTTGAAAATCTTTATCCTTATGCTCAATAGAAATGTCATTTAAAAGTGGAATTTCCCGTTTACAGGGTACACACCAACTTGCCCAGAAATTTATAAGCATTGCATTTCCGTCCCATTCCGATATAGAACGTTCAGCACCTTCCAGATCTGTCATGCTAAAATCAGGCCTTCTAAAATCAGATTCTTCTGCGGATGACAAAGAATGTGCTGTAGCAAGCATTACAATTAATAATATTATTTTACAGATTTTATTGTTTAGCATTTTATTTATCTTCATATTGCAGTTTAGAGTGGTAAAAGCATTAACAGTTTCATTCAACTATTTTTTAAAAAATAAAAATTAAATATCTCTGTATTCTCCTACGAAACTATTCGTCCAGATATTTTTCCGCATCCAATGCTGCCATGCAACCTGAGCCAGCGGACGTGACCGCCTGACGATAAATATGGTCGGCTACGTCTCCCGCTGCGAAAATACCCGGAATACTAGTGGCCGTTGCGTTGCCTTGTGTGCCACTTTTGACCTGAATATAATTATTTTTCATGTCTAGTTGCCCTTCAAACATGGATGTATTGGGTTTATGTCCTACGGCAATAAACACACCTTGCAGAGGTAATTCCGTTATTTCATCGGTTTTTACACTTTTTATTTTCATACCATTTACACCGGTTTCATCTCCAAGCACTTCATCCAGTACATGATTCCATTGAAACCTTACATTTCCCGATTTCTCTTTTTCAAAGAGTTTATCCTGTAATATTTTTTCTGCCCGAAGTGAATCACGCCTGTGAACTAATGTAACTTCGGAGGCAATATTTGATAAATATAAAGCCTCTTCCACGGCGGTATTTCCACCACCAATAACCGCTACTTTTTGATCACGATAAAAAAATCCATCACATGTCGCACAGGCACTTACACCTTTACCCATAAAGGCCTCCTCTGAGGGCAAACCCAGATACTGAGCAGATGCGCCAGTTGCAATTATTAATGCATCACAACTATATTGGCCAGCATCGCCTGTCAAATTGAATGGCGGCTTACTAAAATCAACTTTATTTATATGGTCATGAATAATTTCAGTATTAAATCTTTCTGCATGGGCACGCATACGATCCATTAACGCAGGACCTTGTAAGCCTTCTACGTCTCCTGGCCAATTATCCACATCCGTTGTTGTGGTCAATTGGCCTCCAATCTCAATCCCGGTAATTAATACAGGGTTCAGATTTGCCCTCGCAGCATATACCGCAGCGGAGTAGCCCGCAGGCCCTGACCCTAATATAATTAATCTTGCGTGTTTATGTTCATTCATAATTTTTGATGTATATATAATTTTAATCTTTAAGATCTTTGAGATTATCTAAATACACTAGCCCGGCCTTATCAAGCCCTGGCCGCATATTATACATATCAAGGCCTAAAATTCCGTCTCCAAGTTTCTGCCGCTTGGTTTCCTCATTAGCTTCACGTAGACGAGCTGCATCAAGTACTGTTTCAGCATTTTTCCTGGCCACTACTACCACACCATCGTCATCAGCAACTATTATGTCTCCTGGTGTAACAAGCTGACCTGCACAAACCACAGGTACATTGACAGATCCTAATGTATTTTTCACAGTCCCTTTAGCCGAGATAGCACGTGACCATACAGGGAAGCCCATTCTTTCCAGATCCATAACATCACGAACACCTGCGTCGACTATCAAACCTTTTACCCCTCGCGCCATAGCAGACGTAGCCAACAAATCACCAAACATGCCATCGGTATTATCCGTAGTACAGGCAACAACCAGAACGTCCCCTTTCTGGCAAAGTTCAATAGCGACATGGATCATCCAGTTATCCCCAGGTTGAGCAAGAACGGTAACTGCACTGGCACCAATGCGGGCACGGGGATAGATGGGGCGCATATAGGGTTTTAACAAGCCACTACGTCCCTGGGCCTCGTGCACTGTGGCCACGCCGAGATTACCCAGTGTTTCTATGGTGTTTTTGTCCGCTCGTTCAATGTTTCTTACTGCAACGGTCTTCATTGGATTTCTCCTATTTATATTGTGCCCTACTAGCGTACTTTTTTTAATGGATTCCCGCTTTTACTAAATAAGGCTCCTGCTTTTCTAGTATTTCCGCCATCCATGGAGGTCCGCGCAGGAATGACCGAATGAATTTTCCAATTAACCATACCCTCTCACCTCACCCCTCACGTCTTACTCCTCTCACTTCTCTCCTCACCCCTCACCCCTTACTTCTCACTTCATACTTTACTCATCAAACCCATACAGCCGAGCAGGGTTATCCACCAATACCTTTTTTTGAAGTACCTCATCTACTGCAAACAATGGAACCAAATCCACTAAATCTCCGTCATTTGGCATAAACTTTTTAATATTTGGATGGGGCCAGTCTGTACCCCACAGTATCCTGTCAGGTGCCACACGAATCAAGGCCTGGGCATATGGGATAGCATCATAGAATGGCGGACCTGACTGGGATATTCTTTCTGAACCACATACCTTGACCCAAAAGTCTTCACGTTCCATAAATTTTAACAGGATTTGAAATGGTCGTTGATTGACGCCACCTGAGGTAGGTACCCTGCCCATATGATCGATAACCTTGGGTAGTTCAAAACTGGCAAACAACGCTTCAAATTCTATAAGATCCTCTGCATCCACATGAATAACCAGGTGCCAACCTAAAGGTATAACCCTATTCACAACTTTTTTCATTTTCTCAATGTCCGGTGTACCACCAAGGTGTTTGACGAAATTAAATCTTACACCTCGTACCCCTCCCTCATGCAAACGTTCAAGTTCGTTATCCGTGTATTCATCAGAGGCCATACATACACCGCGATAACTATCTTTGTTATGGGCGATGGCATCCAACATGGCACTATTGTCTACACCGTGACAACTTGCCTGCACCAGTACAACACGCTCTACTCCAAGAATATTATGGAGTTCCTTGAGTTTTTTCCTGGGGGCATCCGGTGGCGTATAAGATCGTTCCGGCGCATAAGGAAACATATCACCTGGACCAAATATATGGCAATGGGCATCACATGCCTTTGGGGGTATTTTAAAATCCGGTTTTCGGGTATCCGGATCCGGTGGCATACAAGACTTAATTGTCATATTACTTTCCTTTCCAAATATGAGAGGGAATATAGGTTTCCCCTTTACTAAGTAATCTTGCTGTTCGCAATAATCCAGCGCGTATCACTTTTGGGGCATCTACTTTCCCACCTAATTCCAAACTGACTGAAAATTCACCAGAGGGATGTTCAACTGATAAATTTTTAGGGTTTCCTTCAGGTACTAAGGCAATATCTTTTGTCACTGAGCCTGGCATTATACATGCCGTTGCCACCGACACCGCCCCGAGCACACCAACAGACGTATGGCATACATGAGGAATAAATGTACGGGTACAAATATGACCGCCATGTTTTGGCAAAGAAATTAATGACATCTTTGGCACAACCTTATCTGATACATCACCAAGATTCATTAGCAGTCCAGTTTTTAAACGAATTGACTCAAGCTTTTCCTTTAGTTCAGAATCTGCATTTAATTCATCAGCAGTTTCATATCCACTAATACCAAAATCATTTGCACGAAGCACTGCCACGGGCATGCCGTTATCTACACAAGTCACTTCAATTCCATCTACCTCATCTATAACATTTCCCGTAGGCAGTAAGGCCCCGCAGGCCGAACCCTCAAGATCCATATAATTACAAAGTACTGGTGCTGCCGTACCAGGAACCCCATCTATACTGGCATCACCCTGATATTCAACTTTACCGTTGGATGTTCGAATTTTTATTTCACATCGATTCCCGCTATTCACCATATATACCCTTACTGTGGTCTCTCCTTCTTCTGCCTGAACCAGGCCCTTTTCGATAGCAAAAGGTCCTATGCCTGCCAAAATATTTCCACAGTTGGGTGTTGTATCAACACGGTCTTCGCCAACAACGGCCTGAACAAATAAATAATCAACATCAGCATCTTCTCTACTGGAAGGCCCCGCAATTCCGATCTTACTGGTCAGGGGATGGGCACCGCCCAGGCCATCGATTTGTTTTGTGTCACTGCCACCCATTATGGCCAGTAACACCTTATCTCTTAATGTTTCATCTTCAGGAAGATCAGATGCGAGAAAATACACACCTTTGGAACTGCCACCACGGAACTGCATATAGGGTATAGCCGTTTGCATAGGTTTCCTTAATCTAAAGCGACAGGTATGTTCGGCACGCCTTTATCAAGCACTACCTTTAAGCTTTCAATTGTTGCGCGGGTCATTACCGGGTCTACCCCGAGTTCTATCAACAATGCCTTTGATGCTTCCATTTCATGCAATCTGCGTTCTGCATGTATCTCCGTCCCCTTCACCAGACGTGTTAACACAGTCTCATTTGATTTGACCAGTTGTTCTGTTAGATTATTCCACAACCATTCTTCACACCCTGCAGCATTCCCGGCCTGCATGGCTTCAATCACCAGGGATGCCAGACCCTTCATCATGACACTGCGTAACAGTTTACGTGTTGCAGCGTCCCCGGGGATATCGCTGATCGCTTCTACAATTACACCCATCGGAGTAAAAATTGAAACATATTTATCCGCACCCGGCCCTGATGCCAGTGCAGGTGTGCGTAACCCATTACCGAGAACTATCGTCATCAATGCAATATCAACAAATTCAATATTTTTGCTAACGGCGATAGAGGCCAATTGCTTTTTTAATGTGGCAGAACTGGTGGAAAGGTCCGCATATAAACTACCAGTTGTAATGGAATTCAGCGCCTGATTAATGGCCGTAATTGCATCTGTCGATGCAGTAATATTCATAACTACATCAGCATCAACCACAGCTTCATTGGGATCGGATACCCGTATGACACCAACAGGAGTTTCTACATTTGCCGGGTCAAAACCGGTCACCTGAACGCCAGCGTCCGCAATGTCAGCCGAGATTAACGACCCCGCTTCACCGAGACCAAAAACAGCAACTTTGAGCAAAACATTCTCTCCCTGTCTCGAATTAATTTAAGGAACCTCTGATTAAGTCAGAGGTTCCCGCCGCACAGGGATGTGCGACCATAATCAAATACTGCAAGTATTTAATTATGTAAGCGAAATAAAAATCATACTTTTTATTTCGCTTGCTCTGATAAGTCCCAGATGGACTTATTCAGAGCTTCCTTAACTGCACAATTATTGCCTGTTATGAACAAGCCAAGACAGAAATAGTACAAATACACCAATAAAGATAACGGTAGCGCCATTTCTAAATGGCCCATATTCCCCACCGAGGATAGCCTCACCAGGATTCTCAGGAGAGTAATAAACAACTACCTTTTTCTCTAGCAGGTGTATTGGTTTGTCTCGGGAAAACGTTTTGTTATCGTTGGTTACAAAATAATCATTGCCTGCATGATTGCCAACCAGTATTGAATAACACTCGCCGACTCCTTTTTCACAGGTCATCACATGACGTTCAAAATCAACCACCGCACCTTCAGTTTCATCCCAACTAATTAAATAATATCTGGCTCTGGAAACATCGTACCCACCCCATAACAAAGCACATATTCTACCGATAAAGAGTGCCTTTATATTCTGCGAAGGAACGGCCATCTTTTTCTTTAATCGTCAAAATTAGTTACATTGCCTTAAGATGCATTCTTGTCTTTTTCCGAGTCCATCATCTTCATGAAGGTTTCGTTATAACGATCACCCAATACTGTTTCATCATTGATTAACTGATCCAGTCGCTGTATCACCGTGGCACTTAACTTGATGTCACCTGCTTCAAAGTTTTCTTCCACATATTCGACATGCTTGGTTCCTGGTATAGGGATTACAGTTTCATCCTTGGAGAGCAACCAGGCAAGTGCAAGCTGGGTCGGTGTACAATTATTCTCTGTTGCAATCTGATCGTATTCTGTAAGCAATTTTATATTTTCAGAAAAATTTTCACCAAGAAAACGGGGCATAGTAAGGCGAAGATCATCTTCTCCGAGTAATGAGGTGTCACGAATTTTACCTGTCAAAAACCCCCTACCCAACGGACTGAAAGGTACAAAAGTAATCCCCAGTTCCCTACAAGTTGCCAGGGCCTTTAGCTCAGGAATCCGTGTCCATAAGGAATACTCAGACTGCACTGCTGTTAAAGGACAAACAGCGTGGGCACGGCGGATAGTTTCAGATGATGCCTCAGATAATCCCACTGTGCGTACCTTACCTTCTGCTATCAGTTCTCCCATGGCGCCAAAGCTTTCTTCTATAGGAACCTTAGGATCCTTACGATGTAGATAATAAAGATCGATAACATCGGTTTGAAGATTCTTTAAACTTTCTTCACATATCTCTTTGATCTTTTTAGGACTTCCATCTAATGTTCTCTGACCTGTATCCTTGTCTCTGAACAGACCACATTTACTCGCTAATATATACTCATTGCGTCTGCCTTTAAGCACCTCACCTAACAGCTGTTCATTGTGTCCAAATCCATAGAGTGACGCGGTATCCAAAAAGGTATAACCAATGTCCAATGCGCGATGTAAGGCACGTTCGGATTCAGCGCGATCCGCCGCACCATAACTCTGAGACATGGGCATGCATCCTAACCCCAGAGCGGAAACTTCAAATTCACCAAGCTTTCTTGTATGCATAATCAGTCCTTATCCTGCGGCATTTAGTTGTTGCTCTGCCTCATGCATTAACTCCATGGTTGGCATCACCTGATCCACACTGGCAATAGGTTCCCTGCCTTCACGAATGGCTGCGGTAAATTCCCTGTCTTGAAGTTCAATTCCATTCATGGAGACATCTACCTTGGAGACATCAATCTTATTTTGTTTTCCATCAAACAGGTCATCATATACCGCAAGATAAGTACCGTTGTCACAGATATAGCGGAAGAAAGATCCAATCGGGCCATCGTTATTAAATGAAAGCGACAAAGTACAAATAATACCTGAAGGAACCTTGAGCCCTATATTCATGTCCATAGCTATTCCCAACTCAGGATGCATAGGGCCTTGCATGGCTGTTATCTGTGTGGCGCGTTCGCCTGTCTGGTATTGAAACAGATCTATAGTATGAGCAGCGTGATGCCATAGCAGGTGATCAGTCCAGCTACGTGCTTTACCTGCGGCGTTAATATTCTGGCGTCTGAAAAAATAAGTCTGCACGTCCATCTGCTGAATTTTAAGGTCACCTGCCTGAATTCTTTTATGGATCCATTGATGACTGGGATTAAATCGCCGGGTATGTCCACCCATGGCAATCAGGCCCGTTTCTTTCTGTGCCTGTTGAATACGTTTGGCGTCATCCAGACTGTCAGAAATCGGTATTTCGATCTCCACATGTTTACCCGCCTTGAGACAATGTATTGCCTGATCCGCGTGTACCTGGGTCGGTGAAGTAATTATGACTGCCTCTACCCCAGGTTGATTGATTCCCTCGTCCAGATCTGTGGTCCAGTGTGGTATGCCCTGTTCCTTGGCGACTGCCTCGGTAGTCGCTGCAGTCCCTCCAACAATAGAGACCACTTCCACATCATCAATATTCTTAATGCCATCCATATGCTTATTAGCAAAGGCACCTTGACCAACCATACATATTTTCATACAACTATTCTCCGTATTTTAATTGCTGATGTTTAATTAATTTTATAAAAAAATATATGTAAGAAGAGAAGAGTGAGGGGTGAGGAGAAAATTATATTAATTCACGCCTTACACCTCACGCCTCACATGCGTAGCTAAATATTTTCTAAAATAATATTCCCAATCGCCGTATTGGATCCCGGTACATGATAGAACCGGTATACTTCCCTGGCATTATCGTTCAATGCCCCACGCATTATCAACCACATTACCATTTCTATCCCTTCAGCACCTATCTCGCGCATATATTCGATATGCGATAAATCTATTAAGCGCTGAACGTCACCTGTGAGGTCATCCAGAAATCGATTATCCCAATCCTTATTTATCAGACCTGCCCGCTCGCCATGCAGTTGGTGAGACATTCCACCTGTACCCATTACGACAACATTTAATTCCTGGTCAAAATTTTCCACGGCCTTACGGATAGCCCGGCCCAGATCAAAGCATCGTTTCCCCGTAGGTGGTGGATACTGCACAACATTTACGGCAAGGGGAATGACTTTGAATGGCCATTCCTCTGGCTGACCACACATAAGACTCAATGGCACGGTCAAACCATGATCAACCACCATTTTGTTAATGACGGCTATATCAAACTCATCATAGATTAATGACTCTGCCAGATGACGTGATAATTCCAGGTGGCCATGTACTACAGGTACAGGTCTTGGACCCCAACCTTCATCTGCCGGGAGATAAGTATCAGTTACTCCGAGGGCAAAGGTTGGCACTACATCAAGACTAAATGCCGTACCATGGTCATTATAAACGAGTATAACTACATCAGGATTTGTTTTAGCCAGCCACGCTTTTGATTGCTCATATCCATCAAATATTGGTTTCCAATATGGCTCTCCGGATTTTCCATTATCCAATGCGGCGCCAACGGCCGGAACATGAGAAGTACCAACCCCTGCGAGTATTTTTGACATTAGTTATCTCCGGAGTTACTACGGTTACCTACAGGATTCCGTCCACCCTGTAGCATCATATTGGCGTATTCATCCTGTGTTACCCCTGACATTTCAGCTGCGATATATTGAAATGATTTACCCAGGGTTGCACCAATTTTGGAAGTAAAGTAAATATTCCCCCCTAATTTAACCATACCCAACCAGTCGCGATCCAATACCGATTGACGTTGTTCAATTGTCATGGGGAATTTCTTTAGATAAGACTCTTCATCTTCCAAAAATTCCTCTCTGTTTTCAGACTTTAGTAATGACATACAGAACATATTGAGATGATAGCCCTGATAAGATCGTTGAAAATCAAAGACATATGTCCCCGGTATATCATCATAATCACGTGGTTCTCTCATTGAATGAACTCCGAACTCTTAATATGAATTAACACTGCACATATTCTCTTACAAAACTATGTTAATTAGGGGATTCCAAAATATTTAATGGTGTTAATTATATAATGTAATTGTGCAGGCGTCATGTCAGATCAGTTACCCATCTGCAAATTAACGTCCATACAGGCAATCTAACTTCTTTATTTTATTTAGTATGTATTTCAATCAAGATTTATTCACCCGAGAGATCTGAAGTTCATACATTACTACTCACTGTTTAGTCTTGTTCAGAAAATATCCATTTATAATTGCATCACGCCATAATTTAGCGACAGATGGAAATGGCCCCATAGGCAAATTGGGGCCTGGTGAAGTATATCCGTGGATGCCTGCCTGGAATTGAATCACACGTACTTTTGGTGGTGGATCCATACCTGCATACATAGGCAATGTCACTTCATTATATTTTTTTAATGAATGGTCGGCACTTGCTTGCGCAATCCCAAAGATAATCGGAGGAACAGGTTTTACATCAATTCCTCGTAATTCTCTTGAATAGTTTATATATTGATTAACTAATTCTTCGGATTCTTTTCGATCAAGTTTTAGCCGTTTTGCGGTAGCCCTGGCCGCATTCGCTAATTGGTGGACGCTACCAAAATGCATAGGTCCTTCTGCTTTAAAGTTTGGTTGTGTCTTATTCTTCTCCCATCGCTCAAATACCTTGTCCATTATATTGGGTAAATTCATTAATGAGTCTGGGCCTTCAATCATTAACGTTTCAGGCCCTACATAACGGGCCATATCACGCCAGGTTCTTATATGCAGGCAATTAAAAGGTAAATCACCATATTGCATTCCTGTTGGATTGCCGGAAGGCCGTGTTTGAACCCGGAATATATACCCGAAGGGCGAGTTATCCATGCCTATGATTCCGACAATATTTTCGACTCGCTGGGAAAGCATAAAGGCAAATGGACCGCCTGTAGAATGACCATGAATATATATCGAAAAATCATCAACTGGGAAATCTCTCTGCATCATTTCCTTGCCCGCCATTTCAAAAGCGACTTCCCAACCCGCCATTCGGTCATGCATCTCTGTCCCCTCTATGGCACAGGCCAGGGTTAACTTGCCATACTTGTCTCCAAGGGACGTATCTACTCGAATCTCATACTGTTCAGGGGTGATAATACTATCGGTTGACCAAATTGGTGTCCTTACAGATCCGTCTTCGTTTATTGTATCGCCAGGCCAATTTCTATCAGAAGAATGTAGATTTATTCTTCCGGGATAGGACATAGTTACAACCTTGAATCCAAACTTTCCTGCCAATAGGCGCGCCACAGACTCTTTTGAACGATGATCACCTGAACCGCCGTGAATTAGAAAAATACCTACTTTTTTCCCATCAGCACCGCGCGGTATATTTTTTATATCCTTGGGTTCAAATACAGCACCCCCTACATCCCAATCCATTCCTACGGCTTTAATGCGAAAAATTTTCTCCTTCATTGTTATTGGAATATCCGGCATCCCGAGAATTTCTTTCGAGTCAGCTATAACTTGATCCAGCGTAACTTCAGATGGAGCATCCCATTCTGCAGCGGTCAAAAAAACAGGCAAGAAACAAAGTGATATTAATAAAACAATACTTCGGAGATGTGTTGACATGCTGCCTCCCAGGGTGATGAATAAGGTCTTAATTCCAAATCAAGCATAGAAAACTATGAATAATATAGCAATTAGTCTTATCAGCTGTTCAATGGTATTTTGTGTATTAATCAGAAACCTAAACAATATTATTTGTATTTAGCATCTATAATTTAGTACCAATATATATATTTTCTAATAATTTATATATTTATTTCTTATGTGCAAAATAAAGTTTAAATATTTGATGCACAAAACTTGATTCTATTAATCTATGATTATTGATTGCCACGCCCACATCTCCTCACCTCCTGAATTGAAGGCGTATCATGAATGGTTGATTATTACCGGCGGACGCGAAGGAAAATGCGATCCAGAAATATCTGATACTGCGATTCGCATGGCAATGAATAACAATTCTAGCGGGCGCATCAGCCATCTTGATGGAATTAAAAATGCTGGCATTTCGACCCAGCTATTGTCTCCTCGGCCAAACCAGATGATGCACAATCAAAAACCCTCGGAAATAGTAAAATGGTATACGCAAGTAAGTAATGATCTGGTCTATCGGTATACCCAATTATGGCCAGAAAAATTTCTCGGTATTGCTTCACTACCACAAATGTCTGGTGAACCGGTAGATGAGGCAGTAAGCGAGTTGAGACGTTGCGTGAATGAACTCGGGTTTCGTGGCTGCATATTAAATCCAGATCCCTATGAAAATTCAGGACCGGAACCACCTCCACTATGGGACGAATACTGGTATCCCATCTACAATACGCTCTGTGAACTGGATTTACCTTGCCACATTCATGGAACCGGCTCACCGTCATCACGTGAGTACTATAATCATTATTATATTCATGAAGAATCTATAGCCGTGCTGGCATTTCTGTGTTCCGATATTTTTGAAAATTTTCCCACATTAAAAGTCGTGGCATCCCACGGAGGAGGATCAATTCCATTCCAGATAGGTCGCTACATAGCAAGTGAACGGTCACATAAGCAACGAGATTTTAGAGAACGGCTTAATCTAATGTTTTTTGACACGGTGCTACATGATCCGGCATCAGTTGAATTACTGATAAAAGTCGTGGGTGCAAAAAACTGTTTATTTGGTACTGAATGGCCGGGTCTGGGTTCGGTTATCGATCCTGATTCAGGACGGGTTATGGATAATCTGGCACCAGATATCCAGAAATTTAGCTGGTTATCAGATGATGAAATCGAGGCTATTTTATGGAAAAATACTACCGATGTTTACAAATTAGATGATATCCTTTCTATCACGTAAAAAAAATATCTGCGTTAATAAGACTAAAAATCCAATATGTACTCCAAGCTATATTTACCTGATTCAATAACGACTAGATTTGATGAAACACGCAAATCAGAACTCTAGTGTAAATTTTAAAAAGAGAATTTTAAATGCTACGACATGAAGACAATGAACGACTAGTTCGGGTCGGCCCCGGTGAACCTGCAGGTAAGTTATTTCGTCGATACTGGCACCCTGCTTTGTTAAGTTCAGAGTTAATTGAGAGTGACGGTACACCAGTAAAATTACGGATACTCTGCGAAGACCTGGTAGCCTTTCGAGATACTAATGGAAAAATTGGTCTGGTAGATGCCTATTGTCCTCATCGTAGAGCACCAATGTTTTATGGCCGAAATGAAGAATGCGGCCTACGCTGCATTTATCATGGTTGGAAGTTTGACGTGAATGGCAAGTGCGTCGATCAACCAACTGAAATTGACAGTCGTCTTAAAGAAAATATAAATATTAAATCTTATCCTGCGCATGAAGACGGCGGTGTAATTTGGATCTATATGGGACCCAAAGAGCATATGCCACTCCCACCAAAATATGAATGGATGAAGGCACCAGAGACACACAGCGTCGTTTCAAAAGTGGAGCAACAATCAAATTATTTACAAGCACTGGAAGGAGGGTTAGACACCGCTCATGTCTCTCATCTACATAATGATCGTATTGACGACCCTGCCCAATTAGTCATCCGGGATCCCGCACCTCGTATAGAAGTCTATCCAACTGAATACGGATATATTTACACCAGTACTCGCACATCAGGGGAAAATCAACAATATATCAGGATATACCATTACTTAATGCCGTTTCAGCAAATGCGTCCAAACCTGTTTAACCTATTTGGTCATGGTGAACTTGAGGAGATTCCTACTATTCGTGGACATATTTGGGTACCTATAGATGATGAACACACTGCAGTTTATAACTGGATATATACCTACGATGACTCAATGGCGTTTACACAAAAGTATATTAAAAAAGAAGAAGCACACTATGGTCGTGGAACAGATGATTACATCTCTGGAACCTTTAAACTTAAACGTAATCCTTCAAATAATCACATGATCGATAGACATGCCCAAAAGATGGGGAGCGCAACAGGTATCACCGGTCTTAATACGCAAGATTGTGCAGTTCAAGAAGGCATGGGGCCAATTGTAGATCGTTCAAAAGAACAACTCGGTAATTCAGATAAAGCAATTATAATGATGCGACGTATGATGAGTGATGCAATCACCGAGGTTGAAGAGGGCAAAAATCCAAAAGGGACAGATCCTGAAACACATTCTGTCCGGCCGCACGAAATGATAATTGATAAAGATAAAACATGGCAAGAAATTGTAAGCAACGAGCTTAAGGCAAAATGGTAAGTGAATTTAATCTTATGCTAGCGATGATTTTCCTTTGTTGAAAAATAGATAAACGAATAGAATTAATGTAAGACATAGGCCAAGGATATCAATAACCTTGGCTCCGCTAAATATACCGATAAACAAAACTACACCTGTACATAAAAAGGCTATTCGTTCAAACCTTGAAAGTTTGGCAAATAAATAACCAGAGAATGCTGAGGAGATCAGCCAGACACCACTGATTGCCGTAATAAATACAAGCAAGATATTCAAAGGACTGCCTTGCATAAGTACATTTGGCTCAAATACAAACATGAATGGTACTACATAGGCAACCCAGCCAAATCGCATCGCTGCCAAGCTGGTTTTAATATTATCTGCTTGCGCGACAGAGGCAGCGGCAAAAGCTGCTACCGCGACTGGTGGGGTTATCATGGACATCATGCCAAAATATATAACAAATAAATGCGCTCCTAATGGCGTTATTCCAATCTCTATGAGTGCAGGTGCTACCAGGATAGCAAGTAAACCATAGACTGCTACTGTGGGCATCCCTAACCCAAGTACAACACTTGCTACAGCTGCCATGATCAATATAAAAAGTTTGTTTCCACCCGCAAGCTCAACCAGAATTTCAGTTAATGCAGAACCTAAACCAGATATATTGATGACAGCGACAATAAATCCTACTGCGGCTGTTATCACGATAATCTCTACTACCATCAATCCTGTTTTAGTCGTAGAGGTAAATAAATCTTGCCACTTAAATTTTAATTCACCATAACCAAATAGCATACTCGATGGAATCAGGGAAACTATTCCCCATAGCACCGCTTCTTCAGGTCGAAGATTAAATATGAACAGAGCCGATATTAAAATTATTAATGCTATTGGATAATGCCACCCCTTACGTAACACACTCCAAATTTCTGGTATATCCTCTTCTTTTACTGGCAGTATCTCTCGTCTAGCTGCCTCCAGGTCAGCAATTATAAAAATTGCCATAAAATATAATATTGCCGGAATTACTGCGGCAGTTATTACTGCTGAATAGGGAATTTGTAGAAACTCAGCCATCAAAAAAGCAGATGCGCCCATCAATGGAGGCATCAGTTGCCCACCGGTAGAAGCAACGGCCTCAATTGCAGCGGCAAGATGTGTTGGGAATCCATTTTTACGCATCATCGGGATAGTAATAATCCCTGTAGTAACAACATTTGAAACTGCACTACCGGAGATGGTGCCGAACAACGCTGAAGAGACAATTGAAATTTTTGCAGAACCTCCTCGAAACCTCCCCATCAGTGCCACAGAAAAATCCGAGAAAAAATCTGCACCCCCCGCACGATATAAAATCTGACCAAAAAATATATAGGGAATAACGACGGTAATTGAAATCATTATTGGGGCACCGAGAAGACTCCCGGAATCCCAGATAAGATAATAAAACAATCTATCCCAGGCATTGTAAAAACCTTCAAAAACCCCAGGGACAAAATGTGCAAACAGTCCATATATTACAAATATGAATACGATGACTGGTAGCGCCCAACCAGACGTTCGACGTAAAGCTTCGAAAGTTAAAGGTACCAGTAGTAAGGCAGTTACCATACCGTCTAACGGCCTTTGGGCGATAAGCTCAGATAATTGTGGAAAAGACCAACAAAGGTAACCAGCAGCAAATAACCCCATGCTGGCAAAAATCTTGTCATACCAGGGTATTGTAATTTTTGGTTGATGACGAACTGCAGGGAACGCGAGATAAATAATAAACAGAACGAGGGCATATACGCCAGCAAGAAATTGTTCCTGATAAAGGACAATACCAAACATGCGATCATAAAGGTTTAGCGCCCATGCTATTGAAGAGCATGTCAGAATAAAGGCTGCTAAATCTATTATTCGCGAACTATGTATCGAGCTTTTCTCTGTACCACTATTCGATGTAAGAAGCATTTGCCAGGCTCAATTAAGCAAAGATAAAATAAAATATTATTGGGCGGGCCATATTCCAATTTCACGATAATACTTAATAGCGCCAGGATGATAATTAATATTATCCCATTTTTTTAACATATTATTTTTTTGGAATCCCCTCAACGGCCCGCCCTTCTCTTTTACAATATTCTCATTTTCGTAAACTAACTTAGTCAGTTGATAGACTACATCATCAGACGTCTTTGAACTTGAAAGAATGACGTAATCATACGCCATAACATACGTTTTTTGACTTATACCTGGTATATTTCTTTCAGGACCTACTTCGCTAGCAAAAGCAACTGGCATATATTTTTTTAATCGATTCATTGCGGAGTGAGCATGATCCAGGGGTAGTGCTCTAAGTTCTCCGACACTCGCAGAAATTTCACGCACTTTGCCAGCACTCAATGAATAAAAAAATGTATCTAGCCTGTTAGCTGCAAACTGGTCAGCAGCCTGTATCCCATTACTTACAGGTACAATATTGATATCTTCATAACCCAAATTTCCATTCGCAAGCAAAGCTTCCTGCAATATTTCAAATATAGGTTGTGAGGTATACTTGGCCGGGACTCTTGCCCCTTTAAGATCTGAAATACTATTGAAATTTGAATCCTTCCTTACGAAAAATGCAACGGGTAATTCAAATAATGTCCCGACTAGAGAAATATCAGTTTGCTTCCCTTGTGTATAAAAGCTCTCTCCTTGTCTGGCCAATACCGCTTCCAACAAATTTGAAACAGCAAAATCAACTTCGCCCGCATTTAATGTATATATGGTAGTAGCAGTTCCGCTATGTGGAATTGCCCTGGCCGTATAGGATGTTTTTTCTGAAAGTAGTTGTGAAAGAATTGAACCCGCAGTGTAATTTACAGATCCTGGTTTACTCGTCCCAAAACCTATGACATCAGCTTTTAATTCATCTGAAATACCTAAAATAATGACGACCAGGATAATTAAATAATGCATAAAATTCATTACGATAAATAAATTTAGAATTTATATTATAACTTATTTTTTATTATAATTACCTTTCGGTTTATTTTTTATAATATTAATTATTAAACTGTAAAAATTCTTATAACAGATTTATATGACAATTTCTTCTGGGTCTTGATTAATTATTAATTAATGAGCAAAGATCTGCGTAAGTGGTGCCCTGCTACTATCATTATGAAAATTAGTAATTCGCTCTAGAAATCTCTGAAAGGTCTTTTGTTCCGTTTTAGTTAATGGATCTAACATCCGCTTCTGAGCTTTTAATACATGAGCTGTAGAAATTTCTACAAGGTTTTCCCCTTTTTTTGTTAAATAAAGTAATTTAATTCTTCCGTCTTCCTTTGATTTCTTGCGTTTAACCAACCCTCTTTTCTCCAACCTCATTATAACATTTCCCGCTGTGCTTCTATCCAATGCAACATATCCCGCAAGCGCAGCTTGTTCTATCCCTTCGACATGACTTAATACATTTAATGTTGAGTATTGTATTGGGGTTAAATTGAACACTTCACATTCTTGTAAAAACAAGGCCACATGAATTTGTTGACATCTTCTTATTAGATGACCGGGTCTACGCGAATATAAGGTTTCAAATACGCTTTTTTCTTGTTTTTTTACAGCCATAATATCTCCTGCAACAGTTACTAGACAGTCATTATTATTTAAAAAAAATTAAGATCGATTCTAATAAAATTAGAAATTTTCAACTAGCAATGCAGAAGGGCGAAGTTGTAGAGGGTGCAATACTAAATCCAAATGAACATCCATCTGTGATTGTTACAATTACACATAAAGTCATCTTCATCTAATTTTCATATTCATTTACAATTAAAACTAATAGCTTCGTGGATCGATACTATACTTAAAAATCTAATTAGCTATATAAGTTTTAAAAAAATATCGCAAAAAAAAAATTATTAAACGAAAATTGAGAATCCAAATATTTTATCAATTTCATTTTATAAGCTCCCTTAGTATTTACAAAACTAACTATATCTAATCAATATGCGTAATATTGGAATCTGATCTTACCCCAATATAATTGACACTCATGCGACTTTTAGTTCGTACTCATTGGGTGATTGATAATTCAAACTTGAATGCAGTCGGTCATGATTATAAAAACGTATATAGTCCATGATATACGCTATCGCTTCCACCAAGTTACTGAACTTTTGAAAGTAGACCATCTCGGTTTTTAGTGTGTGATAAAACGATTCCATATTGGCATTATCCCAACAACATCCTTTCCGGCTTTTGCTCACCATAAGATTATGCTGATCTAACACTGCCTTCAACTCCTTATTGGCAAATTCAACCCCACGGTCAGTATGAAAGATAGTCTGTGTAATGGGACTACGTTCCTCTAGTGCCATCAAAAGGGCCTCTTTGGCGACAGTTGAGTCCAGTGATTTGGCAAAATGCCAGCCAATGATTTTACGCGTATATAAATCCATTATCGTACAGAGATAGTTCCAGTTCGTGCCTACCCGTATATAGGTCACATCACATACCCAAACCTCATTCGCCTGTTTTACGGGTTCTCTTCCCAGCAACAAATTCCGTGGTTCTCTTATAAGATGGTGTCTGTGACTGTGCTTCTTAAATCGTCTGGCCATCCTCGCTTTAATACCATAATCGTGCATTAGGCGGGCAATACGGTTTCGGCCACAGGTTTCTCCTCGCTTCTTTAAAGCGGCGTGTATTCGTGGATAACCATACGTCTCTCGGCTGGCCTGGTGTATATCCACAATCTTCTTCAACAAGACATCATTGTCGAGTTCACGCTGACTCTTTTGTCGACTCTTCCAGGCATAGTAACCGCCACGCGTGACACATAACTTCCGGCACATTACTGCGATAGGACACTGTCTCTTGTGCTCATCAATGAACCGGAAGGCATCTACTTTTTTCCGGGAAATATCCTCTCCGCTTTCTTTAACACCGCATTTTCAGCGCGCACTTGCTTTAATTCCCTATCTAACTTCTTAATCGTTTTTTGTGCATCCATTAATTCATTGATTGAACGTGCTTGCTGATCGTTATCTTTTATCTTGCCTTCTCGCATTTCTCCTCTCCAGCGATATAACATAATTGGATGTAGCTTTAATGCTTCGGCAACGTCTATCGCCTGTATGTTCGGATGGTTCGTTACCGTTACAGCAGTATGCTTAAATTGATAATTATAAAACGTGTGAAATTCTTTCTTCTTCATTGTACACCTCGTCTATCTCGTTAATAGGAGGTGTCAATTAATTCGGGGTAAGTTCAGGGGTAGGCTACCCTACTTCTAATGTCAGCTTTGCCCCCGAAAGCGGACGTAAAATAAAGTTGAGTATAGACGGAACAAACACCCTATTCGTGGATAATCTAGATGTGTCACCTATTTGACCTAAGATCTCTAATGGATGACACTGGGGAAATCTGCACCGAAAAAGGATATTCATTTATATTGAATTATTGCACGACTGCCAGCGGGATTAGGATGGGTAATTGATTCGTCAAAGTGTATTAGTGGCCACAAATCTGGATATGACCAATCCTAATACTGCCGCGATATTTGTTGCTAATGCAGTAGATAGCATTTAGTATCAACCTAGCCCGCGAGACTCAAGCCCTCAAGCCCTCAAGCTCGAGCCCGACAAGCTCCAGCCCTTAAGCCTACAAGCCCCAAGCCTTCAAGCCACAACCCGGCCCTCAAAGCCTATTCTTTTTATTAATAAGTCGAACAGTCTAGCACTACCTTAACTGTGGTTGCTTGGCCTACTCCTCGATTCAGTGTCATAAATAATTGACGCTTATGGCGTCAGCTATTGCTATTTGATCGATTGATATTCACATGATCCAGCTAATTTTCTGTGTGGGTGATCGCTTTTTTTTGGTTCAAATAATGCCTGTATTGCAGAACGAGTGCTCCGACAAAATAAATACTTAGGCCTGCGATGACTCTACTCATATCAGAAGGTACTAAAACAGATGAAGAAGTATTTATTATTTACGCCTGGACCAGTAAACGTGGCAAGCAATGTTCGAACGGCTATTGCAAAAGAAGATATCTGTCATCGCGAGGCAGACTTTGAATATTTGTTACAGAGTATCGAACAAAAATTACTGCAACTGTTTGAGATCAAGAATACCGCTGACTACCGTGCTGTTGTCATTACTGGCTCAGGCACAGCCGCCAATGAATCGATGCTATCTTCCGTAGTCGGAGAACAAAACATCCTTATTATCGCCAATGGTGAATTTGGTGATAGGCTCTATAACACCTCGAAAATACACAACAAAAACACCTTCCTGCTCGACTTTGGCTGGGGGAACAAGATAAACACCTCGGAAGTTGAAACCTATCTGAATGAGAACAAGATTGATGTTATTGCCATGGTGCATCATGAAACCAGCTCAGGCATGCTCAATTCGTTGTACGACATAGGCACTTTATCAAAGGTCAATGGCTCGATACTTATCGTCGACGGCGTAAGTAGTGCGGGAGCTGAGACTATTGATATGGAGCAGAATCATATTGCCTTCTTCTCCAGCTCCAGTTCCAAAGCTATTGGTTCCTATTCCGGACTGTCGTTCGTGATTGGTAGGAAAGAAGAATTTGAAAGATTAAAATCCTATCCGGCAAAATCAACCTACCTTAACCTGTACAAGTTCTACCATTTCATAAACACCGTATCACAGACACCCAATACACCGGCTACTCACCTCTTTTTCGCCCTCGAACAAGCGCTAATCAATATTTTAGACGAGGGAATCTCTAATCGATATGCCAGTATACAATACAAGGCTAGTCTGTTACGCCGGGGAATGCTGAAATGCGGGCTCACTTTTCTTATCAAAGAAAAAGAGATGTGTTCGATGCTCACCACCGTAAATATCCCCGCACACATTGATGTCACCCAATTTCGTAATCGATTACGAGAGAAGTCGATTATCATCTATGAATGTAAGGGCTGTTTTCGTGGCAAGGTGTTTCAGGTGGGCAATATTGGCGAGTTATCCCATGATGACATCCAATTCTTTATCGATTCACTCAAAGACGTTTTAGCCAGCTTTATTCCGATAATACCAGTCGTTGTCCCCATCACAAACGCACTTAGAATAGTTGCTCATAACCATAAAGAATCTTTAGACGATAGTGTACTTAGCGTAGTCGCGGGTGAGATATGAATAGTAAACTAACTCGTCTATGGGCAACCAAGACTAAGGATGATGAGTGGTGGTCCTCATTTGTGACAGCCCCACTGGCCATTGCGCTAAATTATTTTGTAGTGGATTTTAAGTGGTTAACCCCGAACTTGATCACCTTGCTCTCTTTTGTTGTTGCCATCCTATCTGCTGTCTTAATTATCGCGGGTGGGACAGTAAACTTTATTAGCGCTGCTCTGCTAATCCATCTAAGTCATATACTGGACTGCATGGATGGACAGATGGCCCGTTATCGCAATACTCCCTCTTTAGCGGGCTGTTATTTTGACAAGCTAACCGATCAGCTACAAGTCACCATATGGTTTGGCGCGATTGGCTATGCCGATTATGCACAATCGTACGATGTGGTGCCGGTATTCTTGGCTTTTATAGGTGTCTCCTTTTACTCACTGCGTGGCTATTCCAAATACGTTGCCATTTATACCGAGGTAGCCGATGACATCCAATACTTGGAAAAAATATCCGAAAAAGAAGCCGACCTCAAATGCGCAGATGTCGCAGGTCCTGGATATGGTTTATTAGCCAATATGAAATGGTTTGTGCTTGAACAACGGAAAATCATTAACTTTGATGAGGGTGTTTTCATTTTTATGCTGTCGTTGGCCTTGGTGCTCAACACGCTGACCCCGATGCTTTGGCTGTTTGCCATTAGTCAGGTCATCCATGGCCTTAAGCGTAGCTGGCTGCGTGGTGTCAATATGATTAAGAAAAGCAGTCAAATTATGAGTAAATAATCGAAAGAGCGCGATCATTTTCACACACTATGCTTTATTAAACGAGTCATCTAGACAATGAAAAAATTTCAGAAAAGAACAAACATGAAGGCTGTTATTCTGGCTGCAGGCATGGGTTCAAGAATCAGGCCTTTGACCGACAACTGCCCCAAAAGCCTTTTAAAAGTTGGCGGGCATACCATTCTTGAAATGATGATCTCGCATATACGTGACTGCGGTGTCACGGACATTGTATTTGTACTAGGTTATTTACAGGAACAGATTAAAGAGTATGTGACGCATAATTTCCCCGAATTAAATGCCCACTTCATCTTCAATGAGCAGTATGCGACCACCAATACCGGCTTCTCATTAATGTTGGCCAGGGATATTGTTGCCGACTCCTCTTTTATTAAATTTGATGCAGATGTGGTGTTTGATAAAACCATCCTTAGCCAACTCATCGACTGCGAACATGACAACGCATTGTGTATCGACAAAAATATACAGCTCGATGCCGAAGAGATCAAAGTCATCATTAAAGAGCAGAATCGCGTGGTCAAAGCCAGCAAAACGGTTAACCCAAAAGAAGCAATCGGTGAATCAATCGGGATTGAAAAAATTTGCGCAGACACCGCGATACAACTGTTTACTGAGCTGGAGGCCATGATGCAGGATTCACAAAATCATCAGGAATACTACGAAGCGGCATACGAAAGATTAATCGAAAAGGATGTGCCTTTTTATGCTCTCGATATTTCTGGTTTAAAATGGATAGAAATAGACACCAAAGAAGATTTCATCACGGCAAAAGAAATATTTAATTAAAGCACTTGTGTAGATAGCTAATTCTAAGGTTAAAGCCTTACAGCATGACCGGGGTCAGACCTTAGTTGTGGGGCATATAGACCTAAAATACGGAAGAACCTTTGATGAAAAATCACTCTGTAAAATTTCTGTAAATAAAAATAATTCTAATCGCTTAGATAAAGATAGCATTTACAACCCCGCATTAAATTATTCTGAAAATTTCTGTCTATCATCAATATTCGATTGTAGCCGAGAAATGGAAAAATATTCTGGGGAGTTCGACTATCACAGTTTAATGCATAACGTTCAAAAACTAGTGTTAACCGCGAACAAGGTGGGAGCGCTTTCGTTATTTGCAAATAAGCTATTGCTGCGGGAATGGACGAATGGATTAATTTCAATTCAAAAAATCTTTGGCTTCAGTTCATTGCTGAATGATGAGTTAGAGGTAAAACGATTATTCGAAATTGTTAGCCGTAAAGTAAAAAATCGTGAAGAATTTATCATCAAACCTACCAATGGATCGGAAAGTATTGGGACCTTAAAGGCGTTTCAATATAAAGATGAATATAAAGCAATGTTTTTATCTGCAAAAATTCCGAATCTAAATATATCGATGCCTTAAAAGTTGTTTCAGATTACGAGACATTTAAACATTGGATTTCTGACGACATTATGGGCGTTACATCCGGCCACATTGACACCCATCTTCTCCATATTGAACCTGGCTTAATTATTCAGGAATTGTTTCCGCATAATAAAGAACAAAGAGGGACTACTGAGATGAAATTTATGACTGCCTGGGGAGAGCTGCTATTTGTAGGCTGTAGAAATAGCCATGGAGTTTGTCTGGGTAGCAATGGAGAACACTTGGAGGGAAGTCAAGAAACTGCAACAATGTTGCACGATAAATTTTTCCATAATCTTAAAAAAATATCTTTATCATTGGCAAAAGCTTCAACTTTCCCTAATTTAAGATTCGATTTTTTTGTTGATATTGAAGGCGGCGGGTGGGTATTAAACGAAATAGAAACTTTATCAGACTGCGGATCTTATTCAGATTATCTTTTAACGAAGGTGACGGAACGATATGCGCATCTGTCTACGGAGACTTTGCAAGATGCGGCTGAAAGTGCATCGGACCGCATGAAAATAGCGTCTTAGCAAGGTAGTAATTCGTGGGTGGCCTGAGTGCTTTCCTTAGGTCATTCCCGAATGTAATCTTGCCTCTTACCCAGCAGTATCTCCTCGTGACTGCATACGGGTTGCGATCTCAATGGGTCAACGCAACACCCATACAAAACCGAGCCTCTCGGGTTTCAATCCAGAGGGACTTACAAGGCTGTGCAAAGTCCGGGAGCAGCAACTGATTTCGTTGAACGAGTAGGTAGCTCAAAAAATCGGTTCGCGCCGGGAACCGTTGTCTGAAAAGCCGATCCGAGTAGTCGTGGGGATCTAGTTGCGACTGTTCTCACGGATATGAATTCTGCACTCTGGTGTATCTCTGGCTATCACTTTGATTCAACGACATTTTCTCTAGGCAATAGTTTTCCAATAAAGTGTTGCATCGACCGGTTGAAATGGCAGGATATAGCGGACTTATATCAAGCCTGAATTCGGGTGGCCCGGGGGAAATTCCGGGGCGTGGGGCCGGGCGCCCCTCCCTCCCCCTCACAGGTGCCCAGAGCGATCCCCTCTGGCGTTTTTTGGGGGCGGGCATTGCATTCCCCCTCGGGAACGGATTTTTTGCCCAAGTGGTGATTTCTGGGGCAGTTCGGAAAGGTTCGGGCCTGGTTCGGTCAGAATTTCGGAAACTCGTTGCTATAAAAAGCAATGAGGACTGACTATCCATAAACAGAGAAAATCAGGTTCAGTCCTGAATCGGTCGGGGGAGCAAACAGGAACCACGCCAGAAAAACCCCTTACGATTCTTCAGCTAAGTAAGCTATAACTCGGCTGTATCTGGTACTGTTAATCACTAGGTCGGCGGTTCGAGCCCGTCCCGAGGAGCCATTACTATAAACGCATTCAGCCTGATTGCCCAAACCGTATCTAAGCAAAATCTGTTTTAGGTAACCAACTCATTACATATACATTATATAGAGAGTTGTTATGGGGGATAGACTGCCCTACTTCTAATGTCTGCTTTACACTTGCCGTCTCAACCGGGTCGATGCAACACATGCGTCAAATCTTTCTGCTGGTGTCTCAAACCCTAATGTTTTTCTTGGTCGTCCGTTGAGTTGTCTCGCTACCGCGTTCAGTTTATTTTGCGAGACATCGGAGAGGTCCATTCCCTTTGGAAAGTACTGTCTAAGTAATC